>DAOVRZ010000020.1:0-63260 GCA_030627905.1 Halanaerobiales bacterium | reverse complement strand
TTAATTCAATACTTCGAGTCAGATCATTCAAATTCACTGTGAGTAACTCTCTAATCTGACTTTTAGGATGTTTTTCTAAATAATTTTCTAAATAATCCCTAAAGCGTCGAGTATTTTGGAACTGGTCAACATATTCTCGGATTCCTTTTCTCAACATAGGAGCAATCTTGTCAAAAGGTGGAGAATTAAATGGGTCTCCTAATCTAAATTCACAACTACATATTGGTTTTTTTTCTAAAATTTCAGTTAAATTTTTTGTTGTGCATTTTGCAGGAAAGAAATTATCAATATATCGTTTTATCGGTTTAAGATTGTAAGCTACCTTAATTGCTCTAATGCTATCTAATAAAGTAAGAGATTGATATTCAGGCAGTCCTTTCAATTGAGCGTTAAAGTTGGAAACTTCTTCATGAAAACGAAAATGTTCTTCCATATAAGTAGATATATATCTGCGCTGAAGATTTTGTAAATCTGCTATAATGTTATTATAAGCCTCATTTTCCACAATTAAACGGTTGAGGTGATTAAACTTATTGCGTATTGTTAAAACTGCAATCTTAATATTTTCATAACCTCTCAAAGGCAAATTAATCTCTTTAAGATAATGATAATATTGGATTAACTCCTGATCTTTACGCCGATTTATAAAATAGAGCATTTGCTTAACTAGCTTATATTCCATGCGAAAATGCTCAATACTGGAATAAGTCTCCTTGATAGCTCTACGCATTCGGATCAATCCCTGATGAGATTGATAATCTCTGTGATAATATTCACCGTCTAAAAGATGTCGCAATTTTAATAATGGTTTAACGATTTCCCTAACCTTCTCGCCCTGGTCAATCGCATGGCAAAAATAGGTCATAACCTTTATCCCTTGCTCAATTTCATCAATGAGTTCTCCCTGCAAATTTCGATTCTGGTTCCACATCTTATCTTGATTCACGATAGATCTTTGGGGATTAATTTCTGGAAACAATACCTGCATCATTTCTACATACTCTGGCCATAAATTTGCTTCTATAAGATCACCTTTTTCAAGAAAGTAAATTTGATTAATCAAAGTTTTGTCACCAGATTCCATATCTGTTATAAGATTCTGACTAGTAATTAATCCACCTGCCTTATCTCGTCCTCGACATTCTCCCTTGACGATCATTACTGCCATTAAAACTTCAAAAATATGTTCTTGAATACCATATGGCACCTGGCGAAGAATGGGATAAAGTTCATCAGATATTGAATGTTTACCTCCATCTTCAACTTTCATCAGGATTTCATTAATATACGGAGAGCTAGAAATTAGATAAGCTTCCCCATCCTTTTCTTCAACAATCTGCAGAGGTTTAGCCAGAGTTTGAATTTCTTTTAATACCATTCTTGCTTGTCCTGGGATAACAAATTCGCGAATTAATTTATTGGTCTGAAATCGTGTAATTTTTTTGCCAAACTTCGGATGACTTGAGTAAACTTGATTAAAGATATCATTAATAATTTCACTTAAAATCTCATCCATTGAACGAAAAGGAGTTAACGGTTCATATACTTTGTTACAATTAAAGATCGATCCCTGAAAATAAGCATTTTGTACAATTAATTGAGCTTTTTTTAGTAAATCATCAATTTCAGCCATTAATTGTCCACTTTTTTGTAACTCTTCTTCTCTTTCAGGATGACAATATTTTTCATCTAATAGATACTTCACTGCTGCATATCGTTTCAATTTGTTGAAACTAAAACCATCCAGGTCAGCAGGTAACCAAATAAGTGATCGAGGATCATCATTCCAAAGATTTAAAAGATGTTCTTCCAAATCAATTCGCCTATTGTAATGAGGTAATCCTACCACTAATTCAAAATCCAGACCATCTCTTGCTGGATCAAAAGAAATTAATTCTTTACTCTTGCTAATTTCAGTCAAAATCATCTTTCCACAACGCACTGTATTTCGCCACATTACCTCCATAGGTGTAATCTGATTCCAGGAAATATTTTGATTTTCAAAAAGATCTTTATGATTATTCAATAAATCATTGATCAATCTGGCTAAATCTTGATCAGAGATATTCTCCATTCTACTTTGAATTTCATGTTCTATTGAAAATCCACTATCAGAAGGATCAAGTTCATAAATGCGCTCCAAAGGATCAACTGCTTTGGAAAATCGAAGATGTTTTCCTTTTCCCAGAATCAATAATTCTTCCAGAATCTCTAAAATCTCTTCATAAGCTAGATTAGTTGCTACTCCTAAACCCATTCCCTCCATCAAAATATGGGCCAGCTCCCTAGAAGTCTTCCCATTCTGCTTACAGATGGCCAGAATAACCAAAGCTTTAATCAACTTATGTGATATCCTTCTATTCAAACGATAGTCTTTTGCATCAATAATCGGCTGAAATGTATCAAAATAAATATCATAATAGTCGCGAAAACGAGGCTTAAGTAACGTATCAGCAAAACTATCAAATAATTGATCCACAGTCACTAATTCCGTTACTGCTTTATCCTGAGCAAGAGCCAGTGTCACCCATAGCTCCTCAACCACCGTCCGATCCCTTGATGCATATTCTGCTAACCGCATCAAACAATCCACAAAAGTCCGATGGAATGGATAAAGTCGAATAAACTCATCTTCAGTTACATGCTTTAAAAGTTCAGGAAACTCATCTTCAAAATCTTGATACAATTCTCGAATTTCTAGTTTTGATTCCAAACTCTTGATTGCTATCCGCTTTTCTAAAATTTCCTCAATATTAATCCTTGAGAGAATCAATTGGATGAAACGATCCTTTACTTTCTCTTCCTCCTGATTTAAATATTGATCCGATTCTAGAATCGAACCAGGGTTCTCCTGAGCTGCAGCCATAAACCAAATTGGTTCATTTTTCAATCTTTGCCCTAGTGACTGCAAAATCTCTAAATCCTCAGCCAATCTACCAAGTTGCTGACGTTTAATCAAATAATGAGATAACTCATCTACAAAAATTGCCAAGCCATCAAAATGTTCATGAACTGCTTCAGTAATCTTTAGAAGTCCTTCCTGAATGCTAGGATAAACCACTTCCCGATATTCTTTTGCTGAGAAAAATCCTACTCTTTGCAAATATAAAATAACAATTCGTGCTGCTTCACTAACTTGATTAGCCAAAATATTTTCCCATTTATTAACACTAATATTTTCAGTCTCTCTCAAAAATTCATAAAAATCTTCATGCCGAATCGCTTGCCAATTTTTATTAATAAAATTATCAATAATCCGCTGATCATCACGAATCTGAAAAGAAATCCCGTGCTCTACAAAGGCTTCTTCTATAGCTTGAAATAATTTTTCTTTCAAGTTAGTAACTTCTGTTAAAGTAAAGTTTATCGTTAGAATCTTTTTCTCTCTCATTAATCGCTGAAATTTTTTCCTAAAATCTGAGCTTAAATCAATCCAACAATTTTCCACATTTTGCAATAACAGTGTTAGGAAGGACATAAAATGGGATTTTCCTGCCCCATATGCCCCCATTACCCAGAATCCTTGTCCAACCCCGTTTATTACATGGCTAAGAACCTTTATTAAGAGATGTTCAACATTCGGTGTGATAACATAACTTTCAATAGTCTCATGCCTTTTTCTTGAAATCGCTTCATCCATAGTAATCACTGTCTCAGGACGTTCAGGTAATGGAACCAAATCTTTGATTATCATCCACGACAACCTCCTCCAACTATAAAATCGACTAATCCAGTTAAATCTTGATAAATCAATGCGTACTGATGAAGACCTCCCCTTGCTTCAAGACTGATATAATTCTTTATCCTACACGCTTCTAACATCATCGGCACTAAACGTGGTTCTAGTAGCAAATACGCTGAAAACGCTGCCTGCTCCGTAATTTGCTTAAGTGGTGGATTTTTTAATGCAAATCGATTAGCTGCAGCAAAACCATCCGCATACTCTGCATAAAACGCATAAGCAATAGCTTCCACCGAAGGACGTTGATATTCAAGATATTTTATATTTCCTTGCGATTTAAGCATCTTCGCTTCTATTAGGGCTTTGTAAAAAAATTTTAAAGTCCCACTCTGTTCTTCTTGATTCAATCCTAACTGAGCCATAAAAAATTTCAATTCCTTTTCCTTGAATACATAACGTTTATTCTGAAACCCTGGGTAAATATATCTTAAAAACATTTCCGCCATCATAGGTTCATTAATAAGATAATGAAAAAAGATAATCTGTCGAATTGCAGGTTGATCTCCCATAGCTTTAACCAAACGCAAAAGATTGTTGCGATGAGACTCAGTGGAATTGAAATATAATTCTTCAATCTCTTTGGTTTTACGCTTTCTTTCAAAAATCTCTCCTCGTACTTCACATTCTAAATAGTTAACCGTTTCTAGTATATTTGGTGAAAAAGTTATAGATCTAATTTTTGTTACCATCACCTTTCACTCCTTTTAATATAATCTCGAATCTTCTCTCTTTTCCTATTGTCTAAATATTTTACTTGTTCTAAAAGATTAAGAACCTTTTCACCAAATTCCCGAGCATGGTTAACATTTTTCGTTTTTTTTGCTTTCTCATAAAGGTCCAAATAAATTTTGAAAAAATCATCTGCTGTCCATTCAGAAAGCCCAATTGATTCACCTTTTAATATCTCACTAAATGGAGATTCCTCTTTAAGAATTCGTTTAAGTACTTTTGACAGACTATCAAAAGTATCTTTTTTCTCTTCCTCAAAAAATTCTTGAATCAATTGATAAAGCTTTATCTCCCTTTTTTCACACTGTTCCATATATAGACGATAATAAGGAGTATGAAAAATCTGTCTTGGTTTTAACTTCATAAAACGTTTGATCAAATCATTATAACTTATCTGTCTTTTCTCGCTATTTAGAAAATGATAGACCATCTCAGAAACAAACTTGTGAAAATCTTTTTTTATCATTTTTCTTCTTAGCTGAAAAAGTTTTTCTCTCTGTTCCGATGATGGTTTTATCCAATATTTGCCTGACCAAAGATAATTCTCTTCTAAAAGTGATTCTAAAGGTTTTTCAATCAAACAATCATGTAAATAATTTTCGATTAGGTATTTTTGAATCTTCTCTGTAGTAGCTGTCTTAAATTGAGTTAAATATTGATCAATTTTTCTTAAAATTGCTTCTTCTGTATCATACAATGTCTCAAACTTCATCTTATTTAAAGCTCCAAGAACCGTATGTTGTTTTTGCTTTTGTAATGTCAAACTAATGAGAGGATACTGATTTTTTAATATACCATTCATAATCTCAACTTCCTCCTGGATTATATTCCACCCTTCATTTTGGGCTACTTTCACAATTAAAGAGAATAAAGCATGATGCCCTGCAAAGATTAGAGTTAAATATCCCTTTTCTTTTAATACTCGCTCAATTTCTTTAAATAATTTTGTCAAATCCACTATCAGTCTATATCGGCCTTTATAATCTAGTTCAAGGGTAATTTCCTCTTCATAATTGGTAACATCTCCAAATAGCAATTCGCCGAGATAGCTCATATCACCCTCCCTATATCCATTGATATCTGGTAGATGTATTGATACATAATCAACACTCTCTTCTTCCAAATAATCCAAATTACGAGCGGAAGAAACTATAATTTTAGGAGTCCAGGAAAAATTTCTCGCTAATTGTTCTCTAATTAAACTTTTATATCTTAAAAAAAGATCAAACTTCTTTTGAAATAGATCAATTGGGTCTTTATTTTGTTGCCGCTTAGGCAAGTAAAAAGAGCGACCATTTCTACTGATTGCTAATTGTGAAGATTCAATAAGTATGTTATAAAATATTACCTCTAAAAAAATTCGAGAAGATTGATCTTGAATTTCAAGAATCCCTGAATAAATACTTTTTAATATTTTAAGATCTTCTTCGTCATAAAGTTCTGAAATATTTTGAATATGTCTATTTGAAATTCGTTTAAATGATGGGATTAAAGGAATAGGGTTTTTTAAAAATGCATCCCACCCTTTCACAGCTTTCATTTCTCCTTCTACAGAACCCTCTCTTATTTGTCGCCATAAAAAATTCACTCGATTATAATCAAAAAAGCTAAATAGACTTTTTGAGGTCAAAATCGCAAGTTGATTTAAATCACTTAATATAGCTTTTCTATTCATCTTCAGAGCAGCAATTCCAGTAGTACCACTTCCACAACAACAATCTAAAATTATATCTCCTGTATTTGTAAATTTTTCTATGCCTCTCTGAACTAGAGCATAAGGAGTTGGCTCACCAAAAATTCTGATTGATGGCACAATATTCTCCAATGTTTGATTTTCTGTATATACAAATAATGAAGTTTGTTTCCAAATAGCCATTTTTCTCACCCTCATATTTCGCTTTTACACAATTTAATTCTTCGTTTTACCTGAAATTACCTTTAGATATAATGTCAACCATTGTCGAAGTCTAATTTTTTTTTAGAAACTTTTCATCACTCATGAAAAACCAAAATCAGAGACAAAATTACATCTTTATATGGATAATTTAACTATAATTGACAAATGTTAATTACTATATTCTCTTTTATATACTTTATTTTACTTTAACTAACAAAGATATCGTTTCCACTATTCGACATTTCCATTGTTATTGGCATATATTTCCCATAAATCCCCATGGATTGTCATTACTTGTTGAACGAAAGTTCGCAGAGCTGACTTTCGAAAAGGAACGTTTTTCCTATATAAAACTTTTCCTAAATTTACCTTTACCCTGCGCTTATCCAGTAAAACAAAAAAAGAGCACCACCTAAGCGGTACTCTTTATATCCATCACTCATCAATTATAAAAATAATTCTACACCGATTCAAAATATCACTATTTTTATTAATTTCACGTATTAGCATTGCGTTTTTTAATGTAATTATTGCATAATCTCTTGCATTCCCAGTTGCTTCAACCGCTTCAATCACCAAAGGATTCGATCCAACACGCTCATCTACCTGTGCTTCTTCTATTGTATATGCATATCCAACTATCCCAACCTCAATAACAAAAGCTGGATCTGCCTTCATTGTACCGTAAACTTCTTCTTTATCACTATCAATAATTTTTGGTGCCATTGAAGGTTTGACAAAAAGACCGCGAGTATCAATGATAATACCTGTATAGCCCAAATCTTCTGATGGTCCATTTTCACTTCCATGGTTCCAACCTGGTAACTCTTCTTTCGAAGAGTTTACTCCAAGACCATCTTCATTAAAATTATAAGCACGTTCCCGATAAAGGCGATCTAAAATACTTGATAAATTTGTTCCATTCCAAAGACGAATCATCTGAATCTTTACTCGTCCATCAGGATATTCAGTCTCTTCTAGATTAAAATTAAAAAATATATTCTTTTCAACTTTCATTCTTAATAATAAATCTTCTTCAATTAGCTCACTCAATTTTTTATTCTGAAATGAAAGGTTTTTTAGCCAATTAAGATACTGAACAAAAACTCCTTTTGTGGCATCTTGTCTTGCTGTAAAGGCACGAATAGCAGGGTTGATCTCTTGTAAAGAGCCTTCACCAGTTTGAACAAAAACAATCTGTCTCTGACCCATAACTTCTCCATAATCTTCAGCATATACAACTACTCCTATAGTCATAATCAAAAGTAAAATTATAAAAACAGTAATTAATCTCATTTGCCACTCTCCCAATCTCAAAATCAGTGCAATTTATGATTTCTTTAGAAAAAAGTGTTTACATGCTGATACAATGTATTCTATCCCTGAAAACAATGTCAAAGGAACTGCTAAAACTAAAAAAAATTGATCAAAAAACTTAAAGCTGAGAATACTGGCGGTTGCAGTCCCATATAAACAAAATGTAGCTAATTTTCCAAATCGACTAGGAAAGATAATATCATTTCCAGTAAAATATACAATAATTGAACCAGATAGAATCACAACTTCACGAATTAAAATAATTGAAATAACCCATAAGGGAAGAATTTTTCCAATTGCTAAAGAACCAAAAGCAGCAATCATAGATAATTTATCTGCCAAAGGATCTAAAAGTCGACCTAATTTAGAAGTCAAATTCCATGTTCTTGCTATGTATCCATCAAAAAAATCAGTTATACCTGAACAAAGAAAGATACCTCCTGCCCAAGCAAAATGATGATGAAAATCTGCAAAAAAGAAAAATAAAAAAACTGGGATGAAAAAGATTCTTGTGGTTGTTAAAATATTTGCGAAATTCATAGACCGTACCTCCTACAAAAACGTCATTAAATATATTTTCTTAGTAGATTTCATTTTATTTCATAGCACATACCTCTCTATAACTTCGCGATAAACCATAAAAATCCTGCACCATCCCTAATTTTTAATAATAGTTAACTTAACTTTCGCTATAAAGTAAACTTTGCAACTGTTTCACTATCTAAGCGCAAAACAACTTCTTTTACCAATTTTATAGCATTCTCATAATCTTCACGATGAATAATCCCAGCATGACTATGTATATATCTGGTAGGTACGGCAATCACCAAACTTGGAACACCATCTTTAAAAGTATGTATTGCGCCAGCATCGGTACCTCCGCCACTAAGAGAATCTAACTGGTATGGAATATTTAATTCCTCAGCTACATCGATTACAAAATCTCTAAGTCCACGATTTGGAATCATACTAGCATCGTAAATTAAAATAACAGGACCTTCTCCAAGTTTTTCATAAACACCTAAATTTTCTGCTCCTGGCACATCAGCAGCAATCCCCACTTCCAAAGCAAAAGCTACATCAGGACAGATTTTATTTACACTTGTTTTTGCACCTCGAACTCCAACCTCTTCCTGAACTGAACCAACACCATAGATTGTATTTGGATGCTCCACATCTTTTAACTCTTTGATAACTTCCATAAACAAAGCACAACCTAAACGATCATCAAAGGCTTTACCCATCAAAAGATTTGGATTTTTCATAACAGTAAATTCACTGACTGGAATAATTGGGTCTCCAGGGCGGATACCAAAAACTTTCTCTGCTTCTTCCTTATCTTTGGCCCCACAATCAATAAACATAGCTTTTTTCTTCACTACTTTATTACGAGTTTCCGCGTCAAGGATATGAGGTGGTATTGAACCAATCACCCCTGGTATGTCCCCTTTACGAGTTTTGATAATTACTCGCTGGGCCAGCATTACTTGCTCCCACCATCCACCAAGAGGTAAGAATTTTATAAATCCATTATCTGTGATATGTTGAACCATAAAACCAATCTCATCCATATGACCACTTAACATTATTCTCGGACCATCACTTGGGCCATCTTTTTTACAGATGATACTGCCTAAGCGATCCTCTTCAATGGTTGCAAAGTCTTCCATATGTCTACGAATTAAAGCTCGAATCTCATGTTCAAAACCTGGTACACCAAAGGCTTCCGTTAATTCTTTCAAAAACATCAATCTTTCATCCATTTTGTTAACCTCCAATTCTTTATTTTTTCTCATTTACCTTCAACGACATTTCAGAAGAGAGTTCCCCTCCTCTATAGGTGGGGGTGTTAACTACTAGAGTAATTTTAAAACTTCAGTGGGAGTAAAAATTTCCTTCTGAAGTCGTTGAACTTAAGAAATAATAATGTAATTATTATTTCGACTTCAAAGATAGATATTCTTCTTCTGAAATAAATTGACCTCCCTTTATTTCCTGACTTAAAACCTTATAATTCTTATCAAAGTATACCCTTAGTTTGATGTCATTAAAACATTTTGAATCACGTAACTCTTTTTGATAAAGAAAAGTCGCCTCAGATTCTTCATCATAAAGAGTCTGAATATCATAAGATTTTCTCAAAATCAACGAAAAAACATGTTTACATTTGTGACATTGATAATATAAATAAATTACATTTTGATTCATTCCGGGTTCAGGAATTAGACTTTTTAAAAATTTAAATATTTTCATCTCACTCCTCCTTGATTCAATACAAGCTTTGTAATTTCTGAATCTCTCATATTTATTTCGTAAATAGATGAAAAATTCCTGCCCATTAAATAAAAAAGATACCCTCTATGAAATATAAAAAGAATATCATTACATTTCATACAGGGCAAGTGTCTAATAACAGTATTAAGTTTGTCCTCTAAGATCAAATTACCAATTAATCTTTTTTGTTAAGTAATCCATAATTAGTTGACTGCTATCCTCATCTAGCTGGAAAACATCATGGCAAATAAAACGAATATGATTTAGATTTACTTCAATGTCAAAATTGAGTTCATCATTATCAATTTCCAGGTATGTACTTATTTTTTCACATTCTTCTTTGGAGAGACGCTCATTACCAATTTCTACTTCGCCCAATTTAAAATATTCAATTCCTGTAGTTTTGCTTAAAACCTCTAAGTCAATCCCCTTTTCCTCTCTAATACTTCTAATCCGTTCTCCCATACTAATATTAGTGGTCAATAATAAATCACAAGGGTGTATTTTCAAAAATTCAGCCAATCGAGCTAAAAGCTCAATAGATGGATTAGTTACCCCTTTCTCAATCTGGCCTATATGGCTAGCTGACACTCCAACCGAATTTCCTAACTCTCGTAATGTTAAATTTTTCTCCTTTCTTATTTTGTGTAATCTTTCACCAACCAATATTGTTACTTTCATTTTTAATTCACCTCCGTTAATCAAGATTATATTATTGAGACTAAATTTTGTCAATTATAAAATTTTATATTTTCCAGCACTATTTTTTAATGTACTTGTAAAATTTCTTTATGATAATTAACTAATACTTTTATTTATGGATAAAAGCAAAATATAAATTTACAAGCTTAGTACTAAAGTCCTACAATTCATCTGCTTTTTTCGAAAATTTTTACAATTTTTAAACATTTTTTTTTAAAAAAAAAATTAAAAAAAAATTTTAATTGGTAATTTTTTATCTACTATTTATATAATTATTTTCCTTTTTTTATTTATATTGTTTTATATCTTGACATTGTTTATACTTTATATATATCAAAAATATCGGTAAAAAAATAAAAGCTGGTGAAAAATCTAATAAAAGTAAAACACATGCATAAACAAAAATTCTTCTCCCCACAAAAATATCTCCTAGTAACAAAAAAATAGTTATGAGTCCTAAATATGTTAAATCATAAAGAGGCAAGCCGAAAAATAAATGTGTTACTTCTATAAAAATTAAGACAAAGAAAAATTTAATAAATTGAAAATATATTTCTTTTTTTTGAAATATATTCATATAGTCACACCACCATAAATATCTTTTTAGTCCTATTAAATTCGACACTGCAATCTACAAATCCTCCTATTTTTCATCAACAGCTTAATCTATCTCTCAGCTTTTCTAAGTCATGAGGCAAAGGAGCAATCATCTTAGGTAACTGATCTAATGGTTTTTTTGCCTTAGTAAAAGTTAAACAATATGCATGAAGGAACTGTCGATGAAGGTTCCAGTTTCTTTTTGCTTCTTGATTAATTCGATCATTTCCATATTTAGGATCACCAATAATCGGATGGCCAATCGTTGATAAATGGGCCCGGATTTGATGAGACCGACCTGTTATCAGTTCAACTTCCAATAAAGTAAATCCGTTAAGTGCTTCCAAAATACGGTAACGAGTATGAATAGGTAAACTTTCTTCTGTTTTATTTTTTGAAATCATTACCACATTTGAACTTTTATCCTTAGTAAGATATCCTTTCAACTCCCGATTCTGTTTAAGTTCTCCATAAACTAAAGCAAGATAATATTTATTCACATAATGATTTTTTATCATTTCATTTAATGTCTGTTGAGTAGGATAATCTTTACCAAAAAGAACCAGACCACTCGTATTCCGATCTAATCGATTAGAAGGACCAGGAACAAAAGTCTTTTCTTTTTCAGGATTATAAATTCCATTTTTAATTAAATAAGATAATACTTGTCGATTCAAAGTATTCTGCTCACCAGGACGATTAGAATGAACTAAGAGACCTGAAGGTTTATCTACAACCAACAAATGTTCATCTTCGTAGATAATACCAAATTGTTGTTCATATTTCGTTAAATCCTTCTTTATTGGTGCACGTACCAGATCTTCTAATTCTATGGTTTTATTAAATTGAACCATATCCCCGACTTTCAAGCGATAATTTTGTTTCACCTTTTTTCCATTAACTCTAATTTTTTTTGTTCTGAGATATTTAAAAATCAATCCCAAAGGAGCTTTAGATAAATACTTTTTTACAAAACGGTCTATTCGCTGTGCTGCTTCATTTTCGCCAATCCGTATCTCCTGCATTGTTATAATCCCTTCCCTTTCAATAGAATCTGCGACTACTTTTGAGATAATGATTTTTCAAAATACCATTAACTGCTTTACCCCATCCTAATGAAAACCCATCTACAGTCACCAGAGTCCAACCTTTTTCGCCTTGATGCATTAAAGTTTCACAACGTAAATAAGATCCAATCTCAGCTTCATTTTCAAGTGAAAGGATTCTTTTAACATCCTCAGGTTTTAAACCCAAAGCCAGTCCATGAGATGGATCAAAACGATTTTTTTTCAATTCCCCCAAATACCAACCTGGGCGAACAACTTTAAGACCTTTCAGGGAAGGAACTTCAAAAGGTGCTAAATATAAGTGATTACCAAAAAGAGTAATTTGTCCTTTTGGTATTTCATAAAGATTATCTTTGCAGAATTCATAATAATCCTTAAAATCTATGGCTTTTGAGAGATTAGTCACACTCTCGTCCAAGGAACTTATTCTATTTTCTTCTCCATCCATCTTTCTTAACTTAGCCATAAAATGGCCTTCTCCCTGCAAAAGATGAGGCCACAGACGTACAGTTTCTTTTAAACTAGAATCTCCATTGGAAACCCATTCTGGATGTCCTTTTTTAAAATCAGGAACAATCGGCATATCTAGCAGTTCAAACTGAGGATGTTTTCCTAAAAACTTCTGAATAGAACCTTCATTCTCTTCAGGCGCAAAAGTACAGGTAGAATAAAGCATAACTCCACCAGGTTTTAACATTTTTGCTGCCTGATCAAGAATTTCTTCTTGCATCATAGAACAAGTGGAAACATATTCAGAACTCCAGTTTTTTGCTATTTCTGGCATTTTACGGAACATTCCTTCTCCCGAACATGGAGCATCTACTAGAATCCTGTCGAAGTAATTTGGAAAATATTTTGCCAAATTAGCTGGATTTTCTTGAGTAACAATAGAGTTAGTCACTCCTAACCTTTCAATATTCATTGCAAGAACCTGAGCACGTTTAAAATTTATATCATTTGCCATTACAAAACCTGTTCCCTGTAAAGCTCCTCCAATCTGCGTTGTCTTTCCACCAGGGGCAGCACATAAATCTAAGACACGGTCACCTAGCTGTACATCTAGCATCGTAACAGGCGCCATAGCGCTCGGTTCCTGGATGTAGTAAAGGCCTGCATTATGATAGTGGTGCTTTCCAGGGTTATCCTCTTCATCATAATAAAAGCCTTCTTTTACCCAAGGGATGGGAATTAAATGAAAAGGTACTTTATCTTTAAGTTCTTCTGATGTTATTTTCAATGTATTAACCCTAAGACCATAATATCGCTTCATACTAAAAGTATCCATAAATTGAGAGTATTCATCACCTAATAATTTTTGCATACGTTGTAAAAAATCTTCAGGAAGTCTTTTCATCATTCATCCTCCAATTATGAGTAAAGTTCTTTGTCTTTTCTAATTATATCCAAACAAAAAAAAAAGTAAAGATATCTTTTAGTGAACTCGTCCAGCTAAAGCTGAACATCGGGGCTTCAGTAGGGGATTCTACCCACACTGAAGATCAAAAACAATTCCCACCACTTATAGAAGTGGGGGTCTTAACTCAAAAGATAAAATGATTCGCCCACAAAATCATATGCTCATAGCAAAGATCAAAATACCCCTTCTCAAGCTTTCAACAATTTAATGGTCAAGGTATAGCTTTTTAAAGTTTTAATCAGTTAGACGGGCTCTGAGAGTGGTTATAACGTTTTTTAGCCTTCATTACCCCGCTAAAGTTTTAATATCTTGAAAAATTTTTACAACCCTCTTGTAAAACCGCCAAAGAAAAATGCTAAAACTGTATATATCTCTAACCTTCCCATCAACATACACCCACTCAAAAGATATTTAGCTCCATCAGGCAAAGGCATAAATGAGTTAAGAGGCCCTACTAATTCCAATCCCGGGCCAATATTTCCCAAAGTAGCCGCAACAGCCGAAATTGAGCTAACCATATCAATTCCATATGAAGTCAGATAAACTACAGAAATAGTAAAAATAAGAATATACAAAAAGAAAAACTCCAAAATACCTGCAGAAATTTCATCCGAAATACGATTTTTACCAATCCTTAATTGAGTTACTGCTCTTGGATGGCGCAATCTAAATAGTTCAAGACGACATTTTTTAATCAGAGCATAAATTCTAATAATTTTAATACCTCCTGCGGTTGAACCAGCACACCCTCCAATAAACATTAATATCAATAACAACCATCTTGATAACGGAGGCCATGCATCATAATCCACAAGAGAATAACCAGTAGTAGTTATTATCGAGACAACCTGAAAAGCTGCATATTTCAAAGACTTATAAAGATTTGAATAAAGATTCATCCTAAGATTCACAGTAATCAGTAATGTAAACATAAGAACAATCCCGGTATAAACTTTAAATTCTTGATCTCGCCAAAAAACACTAATCCGTCCTTTAAATGCTCGATAATAGAGAGCAAGATTCACCCCTGCTAAAAACATAAATAAAGTGACAATCCAATCAACAGCACTACTGTTATATGCGCGAACACTCAAAGTACGAGAACTAAATCCTCCTGTTGAAACAGTACCAAAAGAATGAATAATCGCATCAAATAAGCTTAAACCATTTAGATATAGTAAAATTAATTGAATTACTGTTAAAGAAAGATAAATCCACCAGAGAGTCCTAGCCGTCTCTCTAATTCGTGGTTTTAATCTATCATGCATTGGCCCCGGCACTTCAGCCTTGAATAGTTGCATCTTTCCAGCAAGTTCAGGCAAAATAGCTAAAGACATCACAATAATTCCCATTCCACCAATCCAATGACTCAAACTTCGCCAAAAAAGAATCGTATGTGAGACATTTTCCAAAGACATGATAACTGTAGCACCAGTTGTCGTAAAGCCAGAGACGCTCTCAAAAAAAGCATTAGCATAATTGGTTAAAGTACCAGTTTTGATAAAAGGAATCGCTCCAATTAAAGAAATAATAGTCCAGCTAATTGTTACAATCGCAAAACCTTCTTGATAACGAATATCTAACGACGAACGAAATAAATAATAAAAAATAAGACCAATTATCAAAACCAAAAAAGAAAGATATAAAAAAATTAAAGCATCTCCTTCACCATAATAAATTCCTACAAGAAATGGTAAGAACAAACTTACTCCTAGTAAAATAAGTAAAGCACCTACGATATGTAAAATCACTTTTATTCTCATAATAAATATCCCTCCATCCTAATATATATCCTATTAAGATAGAGGGAAATATTATGTCACTTTTTAAATACTTTAAGAGCTATATTCTTCTAAAAGCATAACATTTGGACGTTTAATGCTTAGAATTTTAAATTTATTAGCATTCAAAATTCTAATTGTCGTATTATTGACTTTAAGAATAATACCTTTATGCCACTCGCCAAGAACATTTTTATACATTATCTCATCATCAACATGAAACTTATCTTCTTTCACGAGGTTTTTTTCTTCCATTTATTTCCACCTACCTTTGCTTAATCTCTATGTAATTTATATATGATTCGATCACAAAAAGTATTTTAGTCACACTCGCCAACTATATATAGTAATGAAACCGTTTAGTCATTACTATATATAGTTGGCGAGTCTTTGTGTGACTACTTTTTGTGGGCTAATCATAATATTACTCACTAACTTATAAAAAAGGGATATTTCAAAACCTGTTATGAAATAATAAGGACAGGATAAAAAACTAAAGGGGGTGACATTATGGATACCAAAATTACCTGCCATGTTGTAAATTGTGGTTATAATGAAAATGATTTTTGTACGAAAAATAATATCCGGGTAGCCTGTAATACCCCAAAAGCAACTGGACCTGAAACTGTTAACTGCATGAGTTTCAAAGTAAAAAATGGCAGAACCCAAATTTAACAACATTTTCGACGAGAGCGAACTCTCTCCCGAATGTTATAAAACTGTGTAGAGATAAATGTGCCCCAAACTAGCATCATACCTACAAATTAGCAGGTATGGATGCTAGTTTTATCTTTTGAGTTAAGACCCCCACTTCTATAAGTGGTGAGAATTGTTTTTAATCTTCAGTGGGGGTAGAATCCCCTACTGAAGCCCCGATGTTCAGCTTTAGCTGGACGAGTTCACTTGAACTTAAAATTGAAAACTTTTCGGTTTTACATTTTTTTAAAACTAAAAATTAATAAACTTCCCTGCCTCAGAAATATTATTCTGGATATTTCGGCAATTCCCTGCAAATAAAGCATAAACTTTTTATATTTATTATCTGCAAGAATTTCAGAATGTCATATTTTTCGAGCTAATGTAAAAACTAATACCAATAAGATTAACAAAGGAGGTATGAAAATGTCAAAGATTTATTGTGGTGTAACAAATTGCAAATACAACAAAAATGAACTCTGCAATGCCAGCGAAATAGAAATCAATAGCAATTCTCAAAACCCAAAAGTTACAGAAGTCGTTAACTGTATGACTTTTACACCAAAAGGAATGTAAAATAATAGGCACGCATAAGCGTGCTTTTTTTAAAAAATGATTCGTCACAAAAAGTATTTTAGCCGCACTCGCATACTATATAAAGTACTGAACCCGTCTAATTCAGTACTTTATATAGTATGTGATTGCGACTACTTTTTGTGACAAATCATTAAAACTAGTTATTTACTTTTATTGAAACTTCTAATTTTACTTGAGGAAACGCAAGATTAATACCTTCAACTTTATAAACACCACTATTTAGATCATCAGGAATCTCCCATACCTCTTGAGCAGAATAATCTTGACCTGGTTCTAGAAGTTTGAATTGAAGAGACTGAAGAAAATATTTTCCCTCTGACCATCTCCAGATCACCTGCTCATCTTTTTTTATAATAAAATCATAATACTGAGAAGTGTTATAACGAAATTTTTTTTCTTGATTACTAACATTATATTTATTAAGGGTCATTTCTATTATATCACCAGAAGAATAAATATATTTATTGATGTAAAGGGAATAGTTGATTCCTTCCTTCATTTGAAAAACTTTATTTGCCATTAAATCATCTCCCTTCTACGATACACCGCAATCAATTAATTGTAAGCGTTAGAATTTCTTCCCCTTCTCTTAATCTTGTCTGAGTCAAAGGTGTTAAAACTCCAGCCCGATATACCAATGATAAACCTTCTTCTAATTCTTTTTTATCGGGTTGAACACTTAATTTTGCCAAAACTGATTCTGATTTATGATAAATGAGCCTAACTTTAAGATGTTCTACAATTAATTGAGGGATGGAGATAATATTGTCTAGCTTTAAACTTTCCAACATTCCAGTATGTTGACGTCTACGTAAAATAGTCAATACTTCGGGGACACCAAAATTTTTCGCTAATAAACTAGAGAGCAAATTAACTTCATCATTTTCAGAGGCTGCTAAAAAAATTGATGCTTCTTCAATGCCCGCTTCCTTTAAAAGAGAAACATCTAGGCTATCTCCCCTTAAAATCAACGCATCTTCTAAAATTCTCAACAACTTCTGGCATTTTAGCACGTTTTTTTCTACACAAGTCAATCCTTTAAAATAACCGGGCCAGTGACTTTTTAAAGCCTGATTCAACCCATCTCCTCCAACCATTACCTTTTTCATTCCATCAAAATGACACCAACGCCGCATTACCCGTTCCTTTTCAAAATAATCTAAACCAATAATCAAGATATCTTCAACTTCAACGGTTATGCGATCCTTTAAGTTGCTAAATTCCCCTTTTTTAATCACATGCAATATCCTACTACGATTTCCAATTTTCATTTGTTTGAGTTTATTACCTATCATAGGATGCCCTTTCATAAAACGAATAGCTACCAATGAACTATGGTATTTATCATCTGTATAAAGGATTCGAACTTCAAGATTAGATCTTTGCTCAATTTTTTGAACAACTAATTCCCAAAGATGAATCAAATGAAGATGACCGTGGAAGTAGCTGAACTCATGAAAAAAGCTTTCATAATAATCAAGATCATTAACCAGAGCATAACCTCTTTTAATCCCTAATTTTTGCCCTAATAATAACAAAAGCACATTGATAGCATCTGACTTAGTTACCGCAATCAATTGAGTACCTTCTCCTATTCCCACTTGTTTTAAAGTTTCAAGAGCGATAGGATTACCTGTAATCGTTAAAACATCTACTTCTTCATCTAATTCCCGTAAAAACTCTTCTCTCTCATCTATTAAGAAAACATTCTGAAACTCCCGTCCTAGAGCTTGTGCTAAGTGTATTCCTATATCATTAGCCCCTACTATTACAATCTGTTTTTGTGGCGTTTTAGAAGCAGGCTGAAGCCCCTTCTCGTTGATTCTTAGAATACGCTTCATCTTCAACACTCCAACTCCGTTAGATTAGTTAATTATATTCTTGAGAGAGCTAAAGTATGTGATCATTTGAAAATAGTCTATATGTAATACGTCGGTTTATGAAAGACATGCCACAAAAATAAAAGTAGAAAGAGATTTACCCTTTCTACTTTAAGTAAAATTTCAATTGTTATTGTACACTTTCTTTTAAAGCTTTACCTGCTTTAAATATTGGAACAGAACGAGCAGGAATTTCAATCTCTTTACCAGTTCTAGGATTGCGCCCCTTACGAGCGTCCCGATCTTTAACTTCAAAACTACCAAAACCAATAATCTGAACTTTTTCACGCTCAGCTTCTGGTTTATTAGACTCCTCAGCTAAAAATTCTACAACTGCTTCAAATACAGCAGTAACAGCTTCACCTGAATCCTTCTTAGTTAATCCAGACTTTTCTGCTACCTTATCGATCAAATCAGTCTTAGTCATTGATCTTCACCTCCTTTGAGCCATATCTAATTTAACCTTATTCGTGATATATAAAGCTTTTCCTGCTTCTCAGTAAAAATTTTTCCAATATCCACAAAAAAAATTAGTTAAAATCTAAAAAGGTCTAGACTTTTTTTCGTCTAGACCTTCAAAAACTACAAAATAATACAAATTAGCCCTCCACTACCCTCATTAATAATCTTTTGAAGAGTATCTTGAAGTTTCTCACGAGCATTTTCAGGCATTCTATGAAGTTTATTTTGAATTCCTTCTCTTATCAGATCATGAAGAGAACGGCCAAGAAAATCACTATCCCAAATAGCGCTTGGATTTTTTTCAAATTCATCACACAAAAATTGAATCAATTCTTCACATTGTTTCTCAGTACCAACAACTGGTGTAACCTCAGTAGTAATATCAGCTCTAATCATATGAATAGATGGAGCTTTTGCTCTTAGTTTAACTCCAAATTGAGTTCCTCTTTTGATCATTTCAGGTTCATCAAAGATCATTTCTTCAAGCTGTGGAGTAACAATTCCATAACCATGCTCCTCTACATCCATCAATGCTCTAGCAACCCTGTCATATTCTTTTTTTGCATAACTCAGTTCTTGAACTAAAGAGAATAGATCTCGATTGTCATTAATTTGATGTCCAGTAAATTCCTCAAGTAGTTGATAGAATAAATTATTCTGAACATTCACAATAACTTTTGCAGCCCCTTCACCCATGTTTAATTCTTCTAGCACTACTTCATGGGTAAATTCACAATTAGAAAGTCCCGTCACTGCTCGATCTATATCTCTAAGACGCTGAATATCATACACAGCTTCCCTGATAACTCGTTTATACTCCTGACTCAACCAATGATTTTCATCTAATGAATCCAACCATTCTGGCATTTTAATCCGAATTTCTCTAATCGGGAATTCATATAATATCTCCTGTAAAATATATGTAATATCTTCTTTTTTCAAATGTTGACAATCAACTGGAACAACAGGTACCCCATATTTCACACGTAAATTATCAGCTAATTTTCGTGCAATTGGACCATTCGGATCGGTTGAATTTAAAACTATTAAGAAAGGTTTACCTAAATCTTGTAATTCATAAATTACTCTTTCTTCAGCCTGAATATAATTCTCACGAGGCAGATCAGTAATTGAACCATCAGTAGTAAGAACAAGACCAATTGTTGAATGATCCTGAATAACTCGTTGTGTTCCAATTTCTGAGGCCTCCTGAAATGGGATCTCATGGTCAAACCATGGAGTAAGTACCATACGTGGACTCCCATTCTCATCCTCATATCCCAAAGCGCCAGGCACAGTATAACCAACACAATCTACTAAACGAACTCTAAAGTTTATCACATCATTGATTGTAACCATTGATGCTTCATCAGGAACAAACTTAGGCTCAGTTGTCATGATTGTTCTTCCACCACCACTTTGGGGCATTTCGTCAACTGCCCGGTCATGGTCATAACCTCTTTTTATATTTGGAAGAACCAACAAATCCATAAAACGCTTGATAAATGTTGACTTTCCTGTTCGAACTGGCCCTACTACACCTATATATATATCACCACCTGTGCGCTCCGCAATATCCTGATAGATATTAAACTCCTGCATCTTTTCCCCTCCTTTTAAACATAGCATACATTTTAAAATATAAACATCAAATGGTTAATTTCTTCACCAGGCCCATATCAATATATATATATGAACCTACTAATAATTTATGACCATGCCCAAATTTTTTATAAAAAAAAGAGTGGGAGTTTTTTTACTCCCACTCAAAATGTTACCATTCAAAATCACTTCTGACTATTTCTTCAATCTCATGTTTAGCTCCTCGTATCATTAACTCATTTACAGCCTCTCTTGCATCTTTCCCTTCAAAGAGAATCTTATAACACTCAGTCGTTATCGGCATTTCCAAATCCTGGTCCTTTATCATATCATAAACAGCGTGACAGGTTCTAACACCTTCTGCCACTTGTTTTACTATTTCAGTAGCCTCTTCCATCGTTTTTCCTTGTCCAATCAATATACCAAAACGACGATTCCTACTATGCATTGAGCCACAAGTTACTATTAAATCACCCAAACCTGTTAATCCAGCAAAAGTCGCCACTTTAGCATTCATGAACGTACCTAAACGAGTAATTTCAGTAAGACCACGAGTAATTAATGCAGCTTTTGTATTATCTCCATAACCTAAACCATCAGAAATTCCCGCAGCCAAAGCTATTATGTTTTTCAATGATCCTCCCATTTCAACCCCTATAATATCTGGATTGATATATACTCTTAAGGAAGGTGACATAAAAATATCTTGTACCATTTCTGCGATCTCTTGTTTTTTTGTTGCAACAACACACGAAGTTGGTAACTTACGACTTACCTCTTCAGCATGAGTTGGCCCTGATAAAACTGCAATTCTATCTGTCCATTCTTCTCCTAATTCTGAAAGAATAACTTCAGACATTCTAAGATAAGTACCTTCTTCAACACCTTTGATAGTACTAATTAAAATTGGCTTTCGACCATCAAGATAACTTTTTAAAGTTTGAACTACACTTCTTAAAACATGAGATGGAACAGATAATACGATCAAATCAGCGTCAGCAATATCCTTATAATCCATAGTAGCAACTACACTTTCATGTAATTTTACACTGGGAAGAAAATCTTCATTTGTATGAAACTCGTTGATCTCTTTTAGCCATTTTTCTTTAATAACTAAAGTATTTACCGGATGATATCCATTGTTTGCTAAATGATTCGCAAGGGCAGTACCCCAACTTCCTCCTCCTAAAACAGCTACTTTCATGAAAAAACCTCCCTGTCTAACTATATTAACGAACTCGCCCGCTTCCTTTTCCAGGCTTGCTTATTTTATTCTCAGTTCCAGCCAAGAGCCTTTCAATATTACCTCTATGGCGATATACCACAAAAATAGCAGCAATAATACCGAATAAAATATACTCCCCTGGTTCTTTTAATAAAATCATGATCACAGGAATCATTGCACCAGTAATGATTGAACCAAGCGACACATATTTGGTTAAATAAACAATCGAGACGAAGACAAAAATTAAAATTAAAAAGAGGTATGGGGTTAAATACATCAATACTCCAGCAGTTGTAGCAATCCCCTTTCCACCTTCAAAACCTAGAAAGATAGACCAATTATGACCAGAGATTACTGAAAGAGCACAGATTAAAAGTACAGTTCTAATCTCTAAACCCCAAACAGGTACCTTCATAAAGGTTCTAACCAAAACTAAAACTAAAATACCCTTACTTATATCACCAATGGCTGTAATTAAACCCGCTTTTGATCCTAAAACTCGAAAAACATTAGTTGCTCCAGTATTACCACTTCCGTGTTGGCGAATATCAATACCATTCATTATTTTAGCTATTATAAATCCTGTCGGAATTGATCCTAAAAGATAGCTTGTAAGTAATAAAAATATTACTTTCACATAAGACCCCCCCTTATAATTTTCCTAATCTCGTCCACGAACAATTAACTTGATTGATGTCCCATTGAATCCAAACGCTTCACGTAAATTATTTTCTAGATAGCGTAAATAAGAAAAATGCATCAACTTAGGTTCATTCACGAAGAGAATAAAAGTAGGTGGTTTTACACTAACCTGAGTAGCATAAAAAATATTCAAGCGTTTCCCTTTATCAGTTGGGGGAGCAGTCATTTGAACAGCTTCCTCAATAACTTCATTCAAAAGTCCAGTTGTAATCCTTTTTGAATGTTCTTCAGAAACAAACACGACCATGTCTAATATTTCATGAACTCTTTGACCCGTGAGTGCAGATATAAAAACTATCGGAGCATATGATAAAAATTTAAGTTCATCATATACCTCCTTTATCATAACTTGCATTGTCTTCGAATCTTTATCTACCAGATCCCATTTATTCATTACAAGAATGATCCCTTTACCAGCATCATGTGCATATCCTACAATCTTTTTATCCTGCTCTGTAACACCCTCTGACGCATCAAAAATCATTAAGACTACATCAGAACGATCAACAGCTCTCAAAGCTCTTAGAACGCTATAATATTCCACATTCTCATATACTTTTTTCTTTCGACGCATTCCTGCAGTATCTATGATCACATACTCTTGATCATTATGTTTTACAATTGAATCAATAGCATCACGAGTAGTTCCAGGAATATTACTGACAATCACACGCTTTTCTCCTAAAAGTCGATTGGTTAAAGAAGATTTACCTACATTAGGTCGTCCAATTATGGCGATCTTTAATCGTTCATCCTCTTCTTCTACAACTTCTTCTGGGATATATGACAAAATTGTATCTAATAAATCACCAATTTGCATTCCATGTTCAGCAGAAACTGGGTAAGGATCTCCTAAACCCAGCTCATAAAATTCAAAAGTCTTCATCTCAACATCATCATAATTTTCGATCTTATTAACAACCAAAACCACCGGTTTTTTCGCTTTATGGAGCATCTGAGCAACCTCTATATCAACAGAAGTAAGTCCTTCTCGACCATCTACTAAAAAAAGAATAACATCGGCTTCATCTATTGCAAGTTCAGCCTGCCAACGCATATCTCGTAAAATAACATCCTCAGTAACAGGCTCAATACCTCCTGTATCAATTACATTAAATTTCCTACCTAACCATTCTCCTTCACCATAAAGTCGATCTCTAGTAACTCCAGGTGTGTCCTCTACAATTGAAGCACGATAACCTACCAATTTGTTAAAAAGTGTAGATTTTCCAACGTTTGGACGTCCCACAATAGCTATAATTGGTTTCATCTAGCCTTCACCTCCAGCAAATTCATTTCCCTAAATTTATCAATTATTTGATCAAAACCATCAACAAATATCAATTTAGGAAAAATATCTTTAAATTCCTGACAACTCATTCCATCAATAAATAACTCTTCATCGTTTAACACAACTTTTGATAAAATAATTAAATTATATTGCTCACATTCGATATTCTGTATTGCTTCTTTCAAATCTCTCCCTGTAAGAAGTCCAGTCACTGTTACCTTCTCACCGAAAAACTTATTTTTTACAGCTAAAAGATCAATCTGCAAATCCTTAATTTCTCTTAATCGTTGAACTGGTTTTATTAATACTTTTTCACCTAATATACTTGTTACAAAAAGCACCCTAGTAGATGTAAACATCTTTTGTGGGAGTTTTTCTTCCAAAGAATAAAATTCATCCAACAATAGACGAGATAAGCCGATACCATTCTCTAATTGAGGATATTCATGATATTCGGTATCAGAAGGAAAATTATGGCCTGTTAAAAGATAAAATTCATCTGATAGATAAACAAAATTTTCTCCTTCTTTATTAAAACTATCCTGGTACTTACGTACAATTTGATATACCTCTTCAGCTTTTTGTGACGTAAAATTAGTCAAAGGATAAAGTTTATCCCGAAATTTTGTGAGTCCCACTGGAACTATAGCTAAAGAAAGCAAGTTTGGACGCAATGAAGCTAAATCTTCAATACTTCGCTTTAATTCATCGCCATCATTTATGTCTGGGCATAGAACAATCTGTGTGTGAAAAGAGATTCCAGCCTCTTTTAATTCAGTTAAAACATCCATAATTTTACCAGCTTTTTTATTTGCCATCATCTTTTGTCTAAGAGTGGGGTTTGTAGTATGAACTGAAATATAAAGAGGAGATAATTTAAGCTTTTTTATCCTTTCAAGTTCTTTCTCAGAAAGGTTAGTTAATGTCATAAAACTTCCCTGTAAAAACGAGAAACGATAATCATCATCCCGAAATGATAATGTATGTCGTAATCCAGTAGGCATCTGGTCTACAAAACAAAACATACAATGATTATTACATTCTTTAAGCTGGTCATATATTATTCCTTCTAACTGAATTCCTAACTCTTCGTCAGGATCTCGCTCTACTTCCAACAACCATTCTTCGCCATCCGATTTTTGAATTAAAATCTCTAACTCTTCATCACTGGTTAGATAGACATATTCAATATAATCTTTAGGAAGTTGACCCTGAATATGAATTAATAAATCTCCTAGTTCTATTCCCAACTCCTCAGCGATACTGTCTTTAACAATATTTGCTATCGGTATTCCTTTTAAACTCATAATCATTCTCCTTCAAAAATTAGGACTAGGTATTAATATGTACTATCTCATTATCTAATAATTTATCTATTTCGTCAAGTGATAAATAAAAATAGGTTTAATATTTGTCATTGAAATCGCTTTAAATCTCGTTTTATTTTCACAACCAATTTTACAAAATTAAAATATACTTTTTTTAACCCATAGATGGTTAAAGGTCTACCCAAATTTACTAAACCTAATCCCCTAGAAAGAAAACCACCTAATCGAGTAATACAATTTACTTGACTTAAAGTATTTATAAATACATAATTAGTCGTTGGAACTCCAGAATCTTGTAATAGACTCTGAATACTATTTAATACCAACTGTTTTTGTGATCTCATTCCAATAATATATATCTCATTATCCATTTCATCTTTACCAAAAAAAAATGGGGTACCAACCTCTGAATTTTCTGTTTTATCATAATGGGGAAGATTTAGAATCTCCTGATTTGAAGGGATTTTTTCTGTGTCTAACATTTTTGTATGAATTGCTGCTGAAAGCACAGAAGAATGTGCACTACCATAGCAAGAATAAAAAATCTTCATCCAAATTCCCCCCCTTACTTCAGATGTTGGACTTTCTCAACAAATGATCTCAAATTCGGCATGATTTGATCCACACCTTTAGATAACAAGTTGAAAAACTTAATTTCTTTTTCGGGTTTACTATTAAACAAATCAAAAATTTTAATTTTCAAATTTGAGAGTGGATAAATATCTACAAAAAGAAAATCCTGGTTTAATTGAAAAATCCGATTCATCCCAAGATATGCATTACGAATAACTTTAAAACTTGACTTCCTCCCTAACACATAAACCTCCTTGCCCTGTGAATCAAGACCCATATAGAGCAATGTCCCAAGTGGTTTGGTATTTAGAAAATAAGGTAATTTAAACAAATCCTCCTTGGAACTATTTTCGTTGATAAGCTGTAAATGTATTGATGCAGCAAGAATCGAAAGGTGCCGTCCAGTTTTATCATGATAGATTACCTTCATATCTCAATCTCCTCAATGTTTTACAATCATTCGAATACCGTCAGCAATTTCATGAACCATCGACATGGTGATACGAGAAATTAACATGCTCATCTCTTCTAACTCTTGATCATTTTCAGTAATAAAAATTGGTGCTCCACCAGATACTTTAGTTTTACAATCTTCTTTTACAACTATAGCAAGTATCGTATTATTTAGACTTAAATCCATCGTTTATCCCATCCCCTTACAACATTTTCTAAAGGGAATCCTACCCCCATCTTTTCCAAGTAGGTGTAGGATCCCAAAATATTTTAGTCCGCTGCCATCTTTCCCGCTTTTGATTGGAGAGGCTTTCTTTGTGCACTCTCTAAAACTGGAACTTTATTAATCGCTTCAATAATTGCAGGTATATCAGGCTCAATAGGTATAATAATCATACAGACTCGCCCAGTTTCAAGATCCAATCTTGCTAAAGGGGTATATTGCTGAATTCCTACATCCAGTTTAATCCCTAACTGAGTTGCCACATCATGAAGTATAGCCTGTCTTTGCCCAATATTAGCCAATGTTGCTCTTGCATTATCATCTTTAGGTTTAATTACCAAACCAATACCATATTTTTTCCAATTTTCTATTCCTTCATCTTCACCAACATTCATCATAATTACATCTTCTATTCCAATATTCTTACCCTTAAAAGTTATTGATGCTTTTTCCACTACAGCAATATCTTTAAGCCTTGGGCCAATCATTGTCCTCGTTAAAAGAAGTGGAAATAATATACCTATGATCACTCCTGGAATCAAACCTAAATAGTGAATTACTAAAGATGTAACAAAAGCATTAATCATCGCGAGATAATTGCGAGATTCAAAAAGCTTTGCTATTCCTTCAATGTATGCTTTTCCTCTTGGAACAAGTTCTGTTTCTTCAATCTCTGCTAAAGTATCTCTTTCCATATTCCGAATATCACGAAACTGTTGAGCAGCAACAGTTAAAAAAGTGACTGCTACATAATTTTCTTCTAAAAGTGCAGGTATTGCAAGACCACCTAAAGCTGCTGCAATAAATCCTAATGTAAGATGGGTTACATAGGCATGTGGATAACTAGGATATTGACGATAATCAGTCCTTAAGGTATAAATTCTGGCTGCTGTCCCTAATAAAATACTAACAGCAATCAGAACACCATATTTTTCCATCCATAAAGCCTCCTATTCCT
The DNA here is from genome assembly GCA_030627905.1 of Halanaerobiales bacterium. Lineage (GTDB taxonomy): Bacteria > Bacillota > Halanaerobiia > DY22613 > DY22613 > JAGMES01. The sequence goes on along the minus strand of DAOVRZ010000020.1, from coordinate 35,747 downwards.
TCTTTCTATCCTTATTGCGCTGGCCAGGAGATTTCGCTTTCTTTCTCCTTCTAAGGCGTCCTAATACATTGGCAAACTCTTCACCACTAAATTCTTTCATACGCCTAGATACACCAGATAGACCCCTTTCATTTAAAAAGAGAAATGCTCCTCCAGCAACTATAACGATACCGACAATCCAAAGAAGATTCGACCAACCTGCACTATTCATAGCTCGATCTGTTTGAGGCTTTCCCCCACCTACTGAAGTTCCTGCTCCAAAAAGCATTGTGTATATTGAATCAGCCATCATTGTAGTACTGGCTTCTGCTTGTTCTTTAGTAGTAACATGGGTACCAAACTCCAAAAGAAGACAGTTTGGAGAAAGTTCTTGATTATATTTTCCATTTGCATAAAAGATACCTTTAACTAATCCAGGATATTTCTCATCACAAACAGCTTTCAATCTTTTTGCAAACTGATCATTTGCTTTTCTATTAGGATTTTGTCTTCCTACAACAAAGCGAACTTTACTCAAATTTTCCCCTGCAACACTTGCGGTATACTCTTCTGCTCTCGGAATAGCATCCCGATGGATATCAAAGATCGCATCTGGACGTTGTTGTAAAAATTGTTTTACAGTAGATCGCGAACGCTCATAGGCACCACCGTCATGGGGTAAAAAGGAATCCTGAGATTGGATAACTTTGCACCCTCTTTTTTCTAGTTGTGCTTTTAGCATTTCCCCTACATCATAAATCTCACCCTTCGATTTAAACACTGGCCCAGGTTTATAAGATTCTGCACTATGAGTGTGATAAATAGCTATTTTTTTTTCTTCATTTTGAGCTATAAAAAAAGGGTTTAAATCCCTAAGTGTTGTTATAGTAAAAGTTTCATCTGCTAAAAGATTGACCTTTTGAATAAATTTAGCTTTTCCTTTCTTATCCTTAACTTCTATTACCTCATATTCATTATTTTCTTCATTGATGTAGCGATCGCCTACACTAAGCCCCATACTTGAAGCAAAAATATAATTATCATCTTCATCGTAAACTTCAATCACATTCTCTTCAGTATGACCGACCAATTTTGATTCCAGTACACTGCCAAGATTAGTTCCTAGCTCATAATCTGCTAGGATTGGTTGTGTAGAAATGATAACTACACCAGCACAAAGAACAAGGAGAAATAATACTTTAAAACTCTTGATCTTATTTTTCATCGTTTTTTCCTCCTTTTTTGACCTGGAATCTTTTTCTCCGATCATCTGGTTTCTCTCCAAGAAAACTGGCATATTCTGCATTGCGTAGGCCACTTGGCCTGTCATCTCCATCTACTGGCCCTCCACCAAGGCGTTCTCTAGTTTCTCCAATTATTTCTGCAATACCAACAGCGATAATCCCAGCTAAAACCATAGTGTCGAAGATTCCAGCGCCTCCAATATTTGCGCTTCCATTCACTCCCCCAAAAGTAATCCTATAAACCTGAATCAAATTAAAAATCAAAAATCCCAACACTCCAGCAATAAAAGCTGATCGCCTTGAACGTCCAGCGACATAAGCTACAATCCCAGCTACAATTGCAAACGCGTATTGTGGATCCACAAATTCACGATTTGTATGTCCTGTATTTACGAAATAATATGTAGCCAAAAGATAAATAGCCGTACCTGTTACCAATGATGAAATTATCGCCCTAATCCACTCTTTCGTGGTTCCTGCTTTTGATAAGACATATCCTGCTAAAATTATAGGAATAATCCCACCACCAACATTGAGAACAATTTTCGGAGAACTTGAAATCGGAATATCAACAAAACTTCCAGCAATCATTGCTACAATAAAGACAATTGCAGCCTTATCTGTTAAATGTAACCTATCCAAAACTCTTTGTGCAATTCCAAAAAAGATTAATACAACCACAGCTACTAAAAGAAAAAGTCCAATGGTCACATTGCCCACCTCCAAAATTCATTGTGTCATCTTTATATTTCCCTAAATTCTTCCCCCTATACGAAAAACTCCTGAAGCTAAATGCTCCAGAAGTTCCTAAAAAAGGAGAACCACTGTACAATTCAGGGTTCTCCTTTTGCTTTATAACTTATTTTCTATGACTTAAAAATATCTCCTACCATTTCACCTATAGAGAATCCACTAGTTTCTTTTGGAGCAGTTGAATAGGTTTCAAATGTTTTTTCTTTTCTCGCTTTTTTAGGTTTTTCAACCCTTGGCTTTTGAGCAGGAGCAGGTTCTAACTCTTTCATTGAAAGACCAACTTTACGGTCTTTTTCATTGATATTAAGGATTTTAGCTTCTACTTTGTCTCCAGCTTTAACAACTTCAGTTGGAGTTTCCACATGACGACGAGACAATTGAGAGATATGGATTAAACCTTCAACACCTGATTCAATTTCCATAAATGCACCAAAGTCAACAGTTTTGGTAATGGTACCTGTAACAACTTCACCTTCTTGATGTTTAGCTAAAAACTCAGACCATGGATCAGGTAAAATTTGCTTCAAGCCCAAAGCAATTCTTTCTTTTTCATTGTCTACTTTTAATACCTTAACTGTGATAGCATCTCTTTCTTTAATTATTTCTGACGGATGATTAATCCGACCCCAAGACATTTCAGAGATATGTAATAATCCCTCAACGCCACCTAAATCAATGAAAGCACCAAAGTCAACTATTTTGGTAACAGTACCTTCAATAGACTGGCCTTCTTGTAAGTTAGCTAAAGTTTCAGCTTTCTTAGCTTTTCTTTCTACTTCCATAATAGCTTTTCTGGAAAGAACAACATTGTTGTTTGCTCTATCAACTTCAATAACTTTTAATTGCAGAGTTTGACCAACAAATTGTTCTAAATTTTCAACATAATCAATATCAACATGAGAAGCAGGGATAAAACCTCTTAAACCAACATCGGCAACCAGACCACCTTTAACAACTCTAGTAACCTTGGCTTCAAGAATTTCGCCCTTCTCGTAAGCACTCATAATAGCTTCCCAAGCTTGTTCACGGGCAGCACGTTTGTGGGAAACTTTAACAATTCCCTCTTCTTCGTCAATACCCAAAACAACTACTTCAAGTTCGTCGCCCTCTTTAACGACTTCGTGAGCAGATTGAACAGGTTGGAAGGATAGTTCTTCCAGAGTAATCAGCCCCTCTGATTTATATCCAATGTTTACAAAAACACTATCATCTTTAACTTGTATAACAGTGCCTTTGATTTTCTCACCTTTCTTAAGATGAGGAATAGAATGATCAAGCATCATATTTTTTTGATCATCTGTCTTAACCTCCTGAGACACCTCTTTGGAAACCTCTTCAGTTAAGACTTCTTTTTTTTCTTCAGTAAATTCACTCATAAATCTTATGACCTCCTTAATTATCCAGTTCGGGGTTGAAGCCCCTGCTGTAACACCCACACTGTGGATGCCATTAAACCAATCATTTTTAAGTTCATCTGCCGTTTCAATAAGATAAGTTGGAATCCCAACATTTCGGCAAATTTCCGCTAGACGATTGGTATTTGCACTATTTTTGCCACCAATTACCAGCATCAAATCAACTTTATTAGCTAAATCAGATGCCTCTTTCTGCCTTTCTTCTGTGGTGGTGCAAATCGTATTAAATACCTTTAACTCTTTTACTTGATGCACCAATTGGGTAACTACATCCTCTAACTGTTGTATAGATAAAGTTGTTTGTGCAACAACTCCGACTTTACGCCTTAAGTTATGTTTGGCTAATTCAGATGCATTTTTTACTACTAGAGCATTGTAATTAATCGAACCAACGATACCAATTACTTCTGGATGGTTCTCATCTCCACAAATGATAACCTGATAACCATCCTCATGAAGCTTCTTTGCATACTCTTGAGCCCTTTTCACAAATGGGCATGTAGCATCAACAACTTTCAAATCACATTGTTTTATCTCACTAATAATATGATCTGGAACACCATGAGAGCGAATAAAAATAATTCCCTCATCTACATCCTTATAATCATCAATCGCCTGAACACCAAAAGTTTCTAAATATTCAACCACTTGTGGATTGTGAATCAATGGACCCAGAGTAAATAAAGGTCGTTCAGAATTTTTTGCAAGATTAATAACTAAATCTGTTGCTCGTTTAACCCCATAGCAGAAACCAGCATGATCTGCTAAGACAATCTCCAGAACCATCACCTCCCCATCCAACAACAAACCATAAAGCTGTTAAAGCCGAAATAATAACTATGTTATTGCATCTAGCATTCCCCAGTTTTAGGCTGTATATTACTCGCGCAAACGCACAATTAAAGTCGATGTAATAACTACGTTATTACCATCTTAAGTTTAACAACTTTCGGAAGAGGATTTGTAACCCCACAGAAAGCTAATTATTTGAAACAAGCTTCCCCACTTGTAAAAGATGGAGGATATTTATGCCTTCCGAAAATGCTGTTAAAACAAGTACCACGATATATCATTCGTCATTTAAATCTATATTCCTTCCTGACTGAAAAAAAAACTGTGCAAAAAGTAAGAGAATTCCTATATTACTTCTTATAGACTTCTATCTCCTATTAAATATTATTTCACCTATCCAATTCTAAAAGCTTAGCAATCTCATCCATAATGAATTTCCCTATTTTTTCCTCTTCTTCTTTAGTAAGCTTAAGTCCATAGTACTTATCAAGAGTAAGAGGTTTACCAATGTTCGCAATAAATGGCTTTTTACCACTAGAAATATTAATTAATCCACAGGGTAAAATAAGAGCTTTTGTCCTTAACGCGATCTTTACAATTCCAAGCTGTGCTTTACCTAATTGTCCTGATTTGTTTCGTGTACCTTCAGGAAAAACACCCAATACCCCACCATGCTTTAAAATCTTTAAAGATTTCCGCATTGCTTTTAAATCAGCTTGTCCTCGTTTAACTGGAAATGCCCCCAATTGGCGAAGAAACCAGTCAATTCCTAATTTTTTAAAAAGCTCATGTTTAGCCATAACCCGAACCATCCGATTCATAGCTACTCCCAATACAAGTGGATCAAGGAAACTGGTATGATTACCAACCACTATCAATGATCCTTCTTTTGGAATATTCTCTAACCCATATATAGTAAAACCTTTAAAAACTTTAAGATATATCCAAACTAGTCGCCTGGAAAACCAATAAATCAAGTTCATTTACAAACCCCCTCAGCTAAAGCAATAATTTTTTGCACAACTTTATCAATAGTCATACCTGTTGTATCCACTTCTATACAATCTTCAGCCTTTTTCAGAGGTGAAACTTCCCTTCCTGAGTCGATCAAATCTCTTTTTTGAAGGTTGTCCTTGATTTTAGTGTATTCCACTTGTAAGCCTTCTTCCTTAGACTTCATTTCATCCAACCGGCGCTGAGCACGGGTTTCTAAAGAAGCCGTTAGAAAAATTTTTAAATCTGCTTGAGGTAAAACCACAGTTCCAATATCACGTCCATCCATAACAATACCGCCACTTTGAGCCATCAAACGTTGTTTTTTAACCAGTGCCTCTCTTACTCCAAAAATTTTAGCAACCAAAGAAACATTATCATTCACTTTATCTGAACGAATTTCTTCTGTAACTTCTCTTTTATTAAGATAAACAGTATTATTTGCTGATTCAATCGGAGCAAAATTGATATTTGCTTCTTCTGAAAACTTAGTCAATAGATTTTCTTCAGCCAACGATATTTTATTCTCTAATGCAAGAAGAGTAATCACTCGATACATTGCTCCCGTATCTATATACTTATAACCTAAACGTAAAGCGACTGCTTTTGCGGTAGTACTCTTTCCAGCACCTGCAGGACCATCAATGGCAATAACTAATTTTTCTCCCATGTAAACATCATCCTTTCAAAGGTAAAAATACAACATCCATTCTATATTCAAGATTTCAATATAATTTCCTTCTCATGATTTTTAAAAATTAGGTATATAACAAAAAAATCCTTACGCTAAAATTAATATACCCTCTATAGGTTGTCATACTAATTTTTAGTGATAACCTATAGAGGGTATATTAAATAATGGATTTCAAAATTTTCTCTGACTATTTACCTCAATTGAGATAACTTGTAGATCATTCTTTACCCTAAATTGCTGGCCAAATTTTAAACTTGTAATCTTATCTGAAAAATCAATAACTTCAAACCATAAAGCTTCACTTATTCCCCGAGTATCCAGAATTAATAAATCACCATCTTTGACAGGAATCTGTATAGTTGACTTAGAAAAATAATAATCTCTTTCATTATTTAGCAATACCCTAGCTTTGTGAATAGCTCCATTTAATAGCTTTAGGGTGATATATTCTTCCCTATTAAATACCACAACTTCTTTAACTTCAGTACCTACCCAACCTTGTATCCGGCTTTCTACTAATTTTAAATAATGCTGTGTCCCATCAAATCGCATCATTATCTGAATGGTAATTAACAAGATCAATCCTACAGTGACAATCCACTTTATAAATCGATCTGTACAGATCAAAATTCATCAGTCCTTTCTCATCACAAAATGCTTATATAACATTCTATGAGAGAAAAAACATGTTTATCCCTTCATGACTACAGAAAACCCGGCAAGATAACCAGTTGAAAAAGCTGCCTGTAAATTAAAACCCCCAGTATAGCCATCAATATTAATCACTTCACCTGCGAAGTATAAACCCTCAGTTATTTTTGACTCCATTGTTTTTGGATTAATCTCTTTTGTTTTTACACCACCTCTTGTGACAATTGCATCTTGAAAACCACGGTGGTCAACTATAGTAAAGACCATATTTTTTATTAATGCACCTAACCGTCTTCTCTCTTTTGTTGTAATTTGGTGAACCTTTTTATCCTCAGAAATTTCACTCAGTTTAATAACAACTGGAATCAATTTCTTTGGCAAAAGATCATTCAAAGAATTCTTATAATTCTTATTGAGATATTTTTGAAAGTCTCGTTGAATTCGTTGATCTAGTGTCTCATGGTCTAATGCAGGCTTTAGATCAAGACTAGCCTTTATTGGGCCATTTTGTAGTAAAGACACCACATCTCGACTCATAGTCAAGACAATCGGTCCTGAAACCCCATAATGGGTAAATAACATCTCACCAAATTCCTTACCAATAACACAGTCGTTTTGAGAAACAGTTAAATTAACATTTCTCAAAGATAATCCTTGCAATTGAAGCACCCATCCTTCTTCCGTAATAAGAGGCACCAAAGAAGGTAATAATGGTTGAATAGTATGACCCAATTTTTCAGACATCTTATATCCATCGCCGGTAGAACCTGTGCCTGGGTATGAAGATCCCCCAGTTGCAAGAATTACGCGATCTGCGGGAAATAACTTTCCCTCTCTTGTTTTAACTCCTACTACCTTACCTTCTGAAATAACAATTTGATCTACAGGGGTATTTAATCTCAAACTAACTCCAAACTCTTTCAAAAACTTAAGTAATCCATCAACCACATCTTTTGCTTTGCCAGAGGCAGTAAAAATACGTCCCCCCCGTTCAACCTGTGTAGGAACGCCGTATTTTTCAAAAAAATCAACAAGCTGCCAATTTGAGAAGTTATATAAAGCTGTATAGAGAAAACGTCCAGTATCTGGAAAATTCTTTACAAAAGTTTCAGTATCTGCTTCATTAGTCAAATTACAACGTCCTTTACCAGATATCATAATTTTAATTCCAGGACGATCTTTTTTTTCAAAAATCGTTACATCTGCTCCTTCTTTTGCTGCAACTCCAGCTGCCATTAAACCGCCAGCACCCGCTCCTATAACAATGATTTTGATGGCCTTACTCATAGATCGGTCATCCTTTCAAATCTTTGAAGAGCATCCTCAGCGGCTTTCTGCTGAGCATCTTTTTTACTTTTCCCAGTTCCCTTACCAATAATTTTGCCGCTAAATTCAACTTCAATGTCGAACTGTTTGTTATGATCTGGCCCTTCTTCACTAGCAACTTGATATATAGGTCTAGTATTAGAACGCTTTTGAATTTCTTCCTGCAAAAGGGTCTTATAATCATGTATATGTTCCCCACGCTCCACACTTAAAATTTCATCAATAAGATGGGCATGTATAAATTCTCTAGCTACCTCTAGTCCTTGATCTAAATAAATTCCTCCAAGCAAAGCTTCAAAAACATCCGCAAGAATTGAATCCCGTTCTCTACCACCAGTCATCTCTTCTCCTTTTCCTAACAAAAGAAATTGACCTAAATTAATTCTTTTCGAGATGCGGGCCAGAGTTAGGGAACTGACCACAACTGCTCTGGTTTTTGCCAATTCCCCCTCTGGATAATTTGGGTATCTTTTGAAAATATATTCACTTATAACTAAGTTCAAAACAGCATCTCCCAAAAATTCAAGACGCTCATTTGGCTTAGCTTTTTTATGCCGATTTTCGTTGGCATATGACTTATGTGTCATCGATTTTTTTAAATATGCTTTATTTTTAAACTCTACATTGATCTGTTTTTCAAGCATATTTAGAGATTTTGTATTTTGATTCATTAGCTCACAACCTTTTACTCAGAGAACTTTTTAAAAATTAAAGTTGCATTATGTCCACCAAATCCTAAAGAATTTGAGAGAGCAATATTAACAGTTCGTTTCTCTGGTTTATTTGGAACGTAGTAAAGATCACATTCAGGATCTGGGGTTTCATAGTTAATGGTTGGAGGAATAGTATCTTCTTTAATCGCCATTAAACTAACAACTGCTTCGATAGCACCAGTAGCACCCAACAAATGACCTGTCATAGATTTAGTCGAACTAATTGCTACTTTCTTTGCATGTTCACCAAAGACAGTTTTAATTGCCATGGTTTCAAACTTATCATTTTTAGGAGTTGATGTACCATGAGCATTAATATAATCTACCTCAGTTGGATCAATGCTTGCTTTATTTATTGCCATCTGCATACAGCGAGCAGCGCCTTCCCCTTCTGGAGCAGGTTCAGTAATATGGTGAGCATCACCAGACAAACCATACCCAATAATTTCTCCATAGATCTTTGCACCACGTTTTTTGGCATGTTCTAATTCTTCTAAAATTATAACTCCTGAACCTTCACTCAAAACGAAACCATCACGATCTTTATCAAAAGGACGACTTGCAGCTTTTGGATCATCATTACGAGTAGAAAGTGCTTTCATATTAGAAAAACCAGCTATCGCACTAGGAGTAACGGTTGCTTCACTTCCACCAGCAATCATCACATCAGCATCACCGCGACGAATAATTTCAGAAGCATCACCGATAGCAGTAGATGAAGATGCACACGCAGTTACTGCGGTAGAGTTAGGTCCTTTAGCACCACAATAAATAGATACTTGGCCAGAAGCCATATTAGAGATCATCATTGGAATATAAAACGGGCTAACACGCCGTGGACCTTTTTCGTTTAAAATTTTAACCTGTTTTTCTAAAGTAGCTAATCCACCAATTCCGGAACCAATAATTACCCCAACACGTTCCGCATCTACTGGAGGAATAGGTAACCCAGCATCCTTTACAGCCATCAAAGAAGTTACTATCGCAAATTGCGCAAAACGATCTAAACGTTTCGTTTCTTTTTTATCAAAGTAATCATCAGGATTAAAATCTCTTACTTGACCCGCAATTTTAACCGGAAAATTACTCGTATCAAAGGCATCGATATAATCAATACCAGATTCTCCATTTATTAATGCATTCCAAAAGTTATCAACCCCACTACCTACGGGAGTTATGACACCCATACCTGTTACAACTACTCTTCTTTCCACTTTCAATATACCTCCTTTAGAAGCAATTACCTATAATAAATAACTATTGCACGCATAGCGAGAAATAGTTACTATCTACAAATAGTTTCTAAAGAAAGTCCCACAACACGGGGACTTTCTTTAGACCATACAAATTATTATGAGACATTTTTTCCAATGTAATTAACTGCATTTTGTACAGTTGAAATACTTTCAGCATCCTCATCTGGAATCTCAATATCAAATTCTTCCTCAAAAGCCATAATTAACTCAACGATATCTAAAGAATCAGCTCCCAAATCCTTTATGAAAGATGCCTCAGAGTTCACCTCTTCTGGCTCAACTCCTAATTCTTCAACAACGATATTCTTTACGCGATCAAATACCTCCATGAATTTCACCTCCTTTCAAATCCATTATATTATATTATATTACATGATTCACCCACAAAAAGTATTTTAGTCGTTCAAGAATTCATGTACCATAATGGTACGAGAGCTCTTATGCGACTACTTTTTGTGGGTTAATCATTACATTACCATTCCACCATCAACATTAAAAACTTGACCTGTGATGTAATCAGATTTATCAGAGGATAAAAATAACGTTAAATCTGCCACATCCTCAACATTACCAAAACGTCCTAGTGGAATAGATTTTAACATACTTTCTTTGACCTCTTCAGGAAGAGATTCTGTCATCTTAGAAATAATATATCCAGGTGCAATCGCATTTACTTGAATTCCCCGTGAGCCAAATTCTCTAGCGATTGTCTTTGTAAAACCAATCACACCCGCTTTAGCAGCAGTATAATTTGCTTGACCCGGATTTCCAATTAATCCAACAACAGAAGTAATATTTATAATTTTTCCACTTCTTTGTTTCATCATTTTCTTAGTAATTGCTTTAGTACATAGGAAAACACCTTTTAAATTTATATCTAATACTCGGTCCCAGTCTTCTTCTTTCATACGAAGTAATAATCCATCAGCAGTAATACCTGCATTATTGACAAGAATATCTACTTTTCCAAAATTTTCAATAATTTCATTCATCATTGTATTAACCTGATCTACATTTGAAACATCAGCTTGATAAGCTTTACTTCTACGTCCTAATTCAGTAATTTGACTAACAATCTTTTCAGCACCTTCAGTATCGCGAGCATAATTTACAGCAACATCTGCACCAGCTTTTGCTAAAGACAAAGCAATGGCAGCACCAATGCCTTTTGAACTTCCAGTTACAACAGCTACCTTGCCACTTAAATTCATGCCAAGCCTCCCATCAGAATTTTATCTAATTTCTTCACACTCTTTAACTTCGATTCCAAGCTTAGTTAATACAGATTCCATTGTTTCGATACTATTAATATTTAAAGCTGTTACTTTTTTATTAATTCTTTTCATCATACTCTTTAATACTTTTCCAGGACCAATCTCAATGAATGTATCGATTCCATCATCAATCATTTTTTCAATTGAATCCTGCCATTTAACAGCACTACTTATCTGACAAACTAGGTTATCCCGAACCTCAGCAGCATTTTTTGCAGTATTAGCAGTATAATTTGAGATCACATCAATAGATGGATCTTGAATTTCAACATCTGCTAAAACTTGAACCAGTTTATCAGACGCAGGTTTTAATAAGCTACTATGAAAAGGCCCGCTTACATTCAATTCAACAACTTTCATAGCACCAGCATCTCTCATCCGTTCCATAGCATCTCTAACAGCTTTTACTCCACCAGAGATTACTACTTCCGTAGGATTATTATAGTTTGCTGGTTCCACGACACCTTCAGTTTCATCACAAATATTTTGTATCATCTCACGATCTAATTTCAAAACAGCTGCCATAGTTCCTTCACCATAAGGAACAGCCTCTACCATGAATCTACCACGCTCACGCACAGTTTTTACTGCATCTTCAAAACTTAAAGAGTTAGCAGTTACTAGAGCTGAATATTCACCGAGACTGTGACCAGCAACCATCTCAGGTTTAACACCAAATTGTTCAAAAACACGTAATATTGCAATACTGGTAGTTAATATAGCAGGTTGTGTATTTTCAGTCTTTTTTAATTCCTCTTCAGGTCCATTAAAACAGATATCACTTATTTTATAATCCAATGCCCGATCTGCAGCTTCGAAAACTTCTTTTGCTTTAAGAAAACGATCATAAAAATCTTTTCCCATCCCTACTTCCTGCGCTCCCTGCCCCGGAAATAGAAATGCTATTCTCTGTATCATTATATAAAACCCCCTTAAAGTCGCCAGTTTCTATATTTCCTAAATCAGAAATAATCATTTTGGCTTCAAAGATAATCTCTTCGATAATCTCTTTAACAGGTTGAATTTCTTTTATCATTCCAGCTGTCTGACCAGCCATTACACTACCTTCTTCCACATTTCCTTCGACGACAGCCTTTCGCAATGCGCCACGACCAAGTTCTTCAAACTCCTGAATACTGGCCCCTTGTTTCTCAAGTTCATCCATCTTTCGCGATAATTTATTACGTAAATTCCGTACAGGATGTCCAGTACTACGACCAGTGACAACTGCATCTCGATCTCTAGCATTAATAAGTGCTTCCTTGTAGTTTGAATGAGCAATACACTCATCAGCACAAATAAATCTAGTACCGATTTGTACACCTTCTCCACCCAAAGCCAAAGTAGCTACTAAACCTCGCCCATCAGCAATCCCTCCCGCAGCGATAACAGGAATATCTACTGCATCGACAATTTGAGGCACTAAAACCATGGTACTTAACTCACCAATATGACCACCAGCTTCAGTTCCTTCTGCAATCAGGGCATCTACATCTAATCTTTCCATTCTGCGTGCCAAAGAGACTGAAGGGACAACCGGGACAATTTTGCATCCCACAGCTTTTAAGCGAGAAATATATTTACCAGGATTACCAGCACCAGTAGTAATCACCGGAACTCGTTCATCTATGATAACTTCCATAACCTCCTCCACAAATGGAGAGAGGAGCATAATATTGACTCCAAAAGGTTTGGTTGTCATCCTCTTTACTTTGCGAATCTCTTCACGTACAACATTTGCTGGTGCATTTCCTGCTCCGATTATTCCCAAACCTCCAGCATTTGACACTGCTCCGGCTAACTCTCCCGTCGCAACCCAAGCCATACCTCCTTGAATAATCGGGTATTTGATCCCAAGTATGTCACAAATTCTGGAACATATCATATGTATTGCTCCTTTGTCTAGTGTAATGTATAATTGTTGATTCTCAACTTTTAATTCTTAATTCTTAATTATGTTTTACTTATTCCACTCCATAACCACTGAAGCCCAAGTTAAACCTGCACCAAACCCTACTAAAACAATAGTATCACCTTTTTTAAACTTACCTTCTTGATATGCTTCATCCAAAGCAATTGGAATCGATGCGCTTGATGTGTTTCCGTATTTAGGTAAATTCACATAAACTTTCTCAGATGATAATTTAAGCCTTTTAGCTGCTCCATCAATAATTCTAGTATTTGCTTGATGAGGAACCATAAAATCTACATCTTCAGGAGTAAGGCCAGCATTTTTCAAAGCATTTAATGCTGCCTTACCCATCGCCTTCACAGCAAAACGATAAACTTGAGTACCATCCATCCTAATAAAATGAGCTTCTTCCTCAAGAGAAGCTACACTTGACGGACGACGAGAACCTCCTGCAGGCATATCTAAGAATTTTCCACCTGCACCATTACAGCCCAATTCTATCCCAAGAATTCCACCTTCTTCAACGGCTTCTACTACAGCAGCACCGGCTCCATCACCAAAAAGAACACAGGTAGAACGATCTTTCCAATTGGTTATCTTAGATAGAGTTTCAGCACCAATCACCAAGACTTTTTTATAAAATCCTGTCTTTATAAACTGGGATGCAATAGATAGTGCATAAACAAATCCTGAACATCCTGCTTCCATATCAAAAGCAGCAGCTTTTTTTGCACCTAATTTTTCTTGAAGCAAACAAGCAGTAGCAGGGAAGAGATAATCAGGTGTTACTGTTGCGCAGATGATCATATCTAAATCCTCTGGATCAACTCCTGCATCCTCAAGAGCTCTGTTTGCAGCTTTAATTGCAAGATCAGATGTCGCTTCATCATCACTAGCAATCCGTCTTTCTATAATCCCTGTACGGGTTCGAATCCATTCATCAGTAGTATCAACTATCTTTTCAAGATCAAAATTTGTCATAATCTTTTCTGGTAGATATGAACCAATACCTGTAATTCCTGCTCTAATGGTCAATTTTCATCACTCCTTCAGATATATTATTTTCTATCTCACCTACAACATTATTAACTAAAGAATCACGTGCAACACGAATAGCATTTCGAATAGCCCAAGCATTTGAACTACCATGTGCAATGATAGTAATTCCTTTTACACCTAGAAGTGGTGAACCACCATATTCTGTATAATCCAACCTTTCTTTCAATCCATTAATAGCTGGTTTCATCAGAAGTCCACCTAACATCGTCCTCAGGTTTTTTGTTGCTTCTTCCTTTAAAATTTGTCTAATAATCGAAAATAAACCTTCAGCAGTTTTTAAAACAACATTACCAACAAAACCATCACAGACAATTACATCAACACTGCCATTAAAAATATCTCGACCTTCTACATTTCCAATAAAGTTTATAGGTGCATTCCGTAACAGAGGATAAGTTTCATGTGTTAATTGATTCCCTTTATGCTCCTCTGCACCTATACTTAAAAGGCCAATACGAGGATTTGGCTTATTTAATACTTTTTCCGCAAAAATTTTACCCATAAATGCAAATTGAACTAACTCTTCAGATCCTATATCCACATTAGCACCTATATCCAGTACAACAGTCTGATCATTAATATTTGGAAAAACAGTAGCAATGCCAGGACGATTTATACCTTTGATTCTGCCAATCTTCAAAACACCTGCTGACATACATGCTCCTGTATTTCCAGCAGACACGAAAGCATCAGCTTCACCCTTTTTAACCAGATTAGCACCCACTACAATTGAAGAATCTTTCTTCCGCCGAATAGCAGTAGCTGGAGCATCATTCATCTCAATAATCTCTGAGGCATGGACAATAGAGATTCGTTCTTTAGGATACTCGTATTTAGATAACTCTTCTTTTATTTTATCTTCAAATCCAACTAAAATTACATGAATATCAGAAAAATCTTTCACCGCCTGAATAGCACCTTCTACTGGAACATGAGGGATAAAATCTCCACCCATTACATCTAAAACAATACGCATACCTACACCCCCTCCACTAATTCTCATGATTTTGAATTAATTTATGATTATCCATTGCAAAAATAATAAATTTTCCTTTAAAAACCAATTCATCACATATATATGTATACACTCTTATAAGAAAGCGATGATTCTTTGATCTAACTACATGAGCTTTTGCAACGAGTCGATCCCCCGTATGCACAGGTTTCAAATATTTTATATGAGATAAACCAGTTAATGCAATATTAGAATCTACTATTGCAATTGCTAAAGAATTTGCCTGTGCAAAAATATAATGCCCCCGAGTAACTCCACCTTCCTGAAACGCCATCTCAAGGCCAGGAACTAACACTGACTTGCCATTCTGATTTAGGTTTACTTCTATCAATTCACCTATCATATCCTCTTTAGGAATTGATTTTACTTTTGAATAAGCCTCTTTTGCTAAATCTCTAGCTCTCTTTCTAACTTCAGGAATTCGCAACTCCATTCTGTCTAAACGAATAGTCTGAATACTGACAGCAAACAGATTTGCCAACTCCTGATCCGTTTTAAAAGGATCATTCTCAATCGTCGAAAGAAGTGCCTCATGTCGTTCTTTTTTAGATAGTTTTCTCTCAGACATTTTTATCACATCCTGCTTTTAATACCTGCTACTAATAGCAGATATTAATATTATATACTAATCAGCATGAACATGCAAGACTCTCTCCGTACTTTTTTAAAATAATATGATTCTCCCACAAAAAGTATTTTAGTCGCACTTGCATACCATATAAAGTACTGACCTCGCCATTTCAGTACTTTATATGGTATGCAAGCTCTTGTGCAACTACTTTTTGTGGGCTAATCATAATATATATCTTCTTTCTAGCTTTTTCCCTAAATTTATACGATTATTCATCAAAGAATGACAAAAAAAACAAGATAAAGCGTTAACTTTATCTTGTTTCTCTCGAAACTAAGTATTGAATAATCTACTTTTTAGACAGATAAAACTTGTTTTCCCTTATAGAATCCACATTCTTTACAAATTCGATGTGGAAGTTTAGCAGAGTGACATTGTGGACATTCTACCAAAGTAGGAGCGCTCAGTTTCCAATGAGTTCTTCTTTTTCTCTTACGAGCCTTAGAAGTTTTACGCTTAGGTACCGCCATGACTAACACCTCCTCAATATAAAACTAGATAATAATTAGTCTTTTTTAAAAAAATCTTTCAACTTAACAAGACGTGGATCAATAACCTCACGGTCACAACCACATTCTCCCAAATTTAAGTTCTGACCACACTGAGGGCAAAGACCTTTGCATTGTTCATTACAGATAGTTTTGATAGGAATCTCTAATAATAGATGCTCGTAAATTGAGTCACTAAGATCAATCTGGTTATCATTCACCATCTCATCATGAGAAAGCTCTGCAAAGAAGTCAATATCCATGGAATAAGTAAACTTTTCCAGACAGCGACTACACACGAGCGCTGTATTTACCGTCATTTTTCCCGTTACCAAAAACTCTTCTCCTGAATTTGCGACCTGCAATACCAGATGAATTGGCTCAGGCAATTCAATAGTACGACTAGCCATAGTAAAATCATCCATCTTAACTCTTTCATCTATTTCCAAGACAGAACCAACGTCAAATTTAATCGAATATACATCAATTTTCACAGTATCACCCCCGACATAGCCAAACTTAATTATATAAAGTTATTAGCGATTTGTCAAGATTTTTGAGGACAGGTGCTAAATAAAATTACTATTTCGCAACAATTTCTTTGGTATCGCGAGCAATAACAAGCTCTTCATCAGTAGGGATGATATAAGCTTTCACTGTAGAATCATCAGTAGAGATCAATGTTTCTTTACCTCGTACATTATTTCTTTCTGGATCTAATGTACATCCTAAGAACTCTAAACCTTTTAAAACACCAGCTCTAGTACTAATTGAATTTTCACCAATACCTGCTGTAAATACGATAGCATCCACGCCACCCATAGCAACAGCATATGCACCAATATATTTCTTAACTCGATAGTTAAACATATCGATAGCTATTTGAGCATTCTCATTTCCTTCTTTAGCAGCGTCTTCAACATCACGAGAATCATTGCTAACTTCAGAAACACCCAAAAAACCACTTTTCTTATTTAAAACTTTATCAATTTCTTGAGTAGAAAGATTTTCTTTATTCATCAAAAATGGCACAATAGCTGGATCCATGTCACCACAACGAGTACCCATTAAAAGACCTTCTAATGGAGTGAAACCCATACTAGTATCAACAGATTTACCACCATTAACAGCAGCTATACTCGCACCATTTCCCAAATGACAAGTAATGATTTTAGCTTCGTTATAGTTAACTCCCATAACTTCACACACTCTCTTCGAAACATAAAGATGAGAAGTTCCATGGAAACCATAGCGACGAATACTATATTTTTTGTAATACTCATAAGGAATACCATATAAATAAACATATGGTTCCATAGTCTGATGGAAAGAAGTATCAAAAACGCCTACTTGTGGTACACCAGGCATTAATTCTTCACAAACTTTGATTCCAGCGATGTTTGGTGGGTTATGAAGTGGAGCTAACTCCACATTCGCTTCTAAAGCTTTCATTACCTCCTCATCAATCCGAACCGAACCTGCAAATGCTTCGCCACCATGAACAACCCGATGACCAACTGCGTTTATCTCAGACATGTCCTTGATAACACCATGTTCACTACTTAAAAGTGTATCAATAACTAATTGAATTGCTTTTGTATGGTTAGGGATATCTGTCTCAATTTTAATCTTTTCTCCACCTTGCTTATGCTCTAAATAAGCATTTTCAATACCAATTCGTTGTACTAAACCTTTTGCTAGAACATCTTCGTTTTCCATATTGAATAATTGATACTTTAATGACGAACTACCACAGTTCAAAACTAAAATTTTCATCTTCAGTCCCCCTTTTTTATTTAGCAATCAAGTCCAAAACTAAGATTGATTTTGTGCTTGAACAACTGTTATTGCAACTAAGTTTACTACATCATCTACACTACAACCTCTGGATAAATCATTAACAGGTTTAGCCATACCCTGCAAAACAGGGCCAATAGCCTCAGCACCTGCAAGACGCTGTACAAGCTTATAACCTATATTACCAGACTGTAAATCAGGGAAAATCAATACATTAGCCTTACCAGCAATAGGACTATTTGGTGCTTTTAATTCACCTACTTTTTCAACCATCGCAGCATCTGCCTGAAGTTCACCATCAATTTGAAGATCTGGAGCCATCTCTTTTGCTATAGTAGTTGCTTCTTGAACCTTAGCAACCAATTCATGGGAAGCACTTCCCTGAGTTGAGAAAGAAAGCAATGCAACTCGTGGCTCAATTTTTCCTAAAACTTTTGCAGTATTACCAGAAGCAACAGCAATTTCAGCCAATTGACGAGCATCTGGATTTGGATTCACAGCACAATCAGCAAAGACTAATATACCTTCTGGTACCAAAGGATGATTCAATACCATCAGAAATGCTCCTGATACTACTGACATACCGGGTGCTGTTTTAATAATCTGGAAAGCTGGGCGTAACACATCTCCGGTAGTGTTAATAGAACCTGCTACCGAACCATCTGCATCACCCACCTTAACCATCATAGCTGAATAGTAGAGGACATTCTTCATCTGCTCATATGCTTGTTCCTCTGTTATTCCTTTTTTCTTACGAAGTTCATAATAATTCTTTGCATACTCTTTAAGTTCTTCTGATTTTTCAGGATCAACAATTTCCACTCCTGAGAGTTCTATTCCCGCCTCTTTGGCAACCTGTTCAATCTCCTCTTTTCTCCCAAGGAGGATAACATTTGCTAATTCTTCTTTTACTATTTTTTCTGCTGCTTTAATTATTCTTAGTTCAGTTCCTTCTGGCAAAACAATTCGCCGAACATTCGATTTTGCAGCCTTTTTAATGTTTTTCATCAGTGGCATCTTCAAAAAACCTCCCCTTTATAAATTATCCAATTATACATTACTACATCGGTAATAAAATCCCTGCCTATCATCGACACATTTCTTTTATTTATATATTCTGTCTTTTCAAAATATTTATTCTTTGTTGCTAAAAGGATAAAACTAGTGAGTGTAGAAAACCTAATAAAGAGTATTTTAATAAAGGAGGGGAAAGTCGTCAAAATTGGACGACAAAACATCGATGAACATTCTTGGCATAATTGCAGAATATAATCCTTTTCACAATGGACATCAATATCATTTACAAAAATCAAAAGATATAACACAAGTTGATGGTACAATTTGTGTTATGAGTGGAAATTTTTTGCAGCGTGGTGAACCTTCCTTACTTGACAAATGGGAAAGGA
Source organism: Halanaerobiales bacterium (assembly GCA_030627905.1). Lineage (GTDB taxonomy): Bacteria > Bacillota > Halanaerobiia > DY22613 > DY22613 > JAGMES01. The sequence continues at coordinate 16,349 of DAOVRZ010000020.1, read as the reverse complement.
CAAAAATGGCCCTTGCTGGAGGTATTGATCTTGTAATCGAATTACCAATACCTTATGCTTTAAGAAGTGCTGAATTTTTTGCTTATGGGGGAATAACCTTACTTGATGCAACTAAAGTTGTTAATTACATATCTTTTGGCTCAGAGTCTGGAGAATTAGAAAAACTTAATACTATTTCTAAAATTCTCGCGAAAGAACCCGAAGAATTAAAACAATTTTTGAGATTTTACTTAGACCAAGGCCTTTCATTTCCTAGCGCTAGAACTCAAGCTTTGATCGATCACATTCAACAAAAAAATGGGGAGATTAAACTCAACTCTCATGAAATTGAATCATTAACTTCTAACCCAAATAATATCCTTGCACTTGAATATCTTAAAGCAATCCATAGATTAAGTAGTGACCTAATACCTGTAACAATCCCTCGGATTGCTGCAAGTTTTCATGATACCTCTATTCAAGGCAAAATTGCCAGTGCCACTGCTATTCGTGAAAATTTACTTAAAAAAGTTAAAAATAATGAACCTATAACTGAACAAATCATGTCTACTATACCACAGAGCAGTCAAATAATCTTAACCTCTGCCTTATCTCAAAAAAATGGCCCAGTTTCTATTGAAGACTTTGCCCCTCAAATATTAACCTTATTAAGACGAGCAAAAGTCGAAAGCTTAGCTAACCTATTTGATGTAAGAGGAGGATTGGAAAATCGAATCAAAGAAGCCTCAAAAGAGGCAACTTCCATCCAAGAACTAATTAGATTGATTAAAACTAAACGGTACACCTGGACTAGAATACAAAGAATTATTTTTCATTATCTCATCAATTTAACAAGTGTAGAATGTGAATATTTTGATCAATTAGGCGGCCCTCAGTATATCCGAGTTTTAGGATTTAATAAAAGAGGTCAAAAGATTCTTGCACATATGAAGGAAAAAGCTAATTTACCTATCATCACAAGAATTGCAAATCATCTTCATCGCCCACATACACCTGAACCAATTAACCGTATGCTTGAATTTGAAATTTTAGCAACAGACCTCTACTCTCTGGCTATACCAAATCCAAAATATCGTCATAGTAATCGAGATTTGTTGGAGAGAGTGGTAATTGTGAAGTAGATCTAGTCTTTTTTGGATAACAATAAGAAAGGAATATAAAAAAACCAGGTGAATCTATAACTTTAGCATTCACTTGGTTTTTTTATATAAAATTAGAATAATCTTAACTTAGTAGAAATTTATTATACAAAATTCATCATATCATGCGATTTTTTAGTTTTTCCTGAATTTCTTCACATCTCTCATCTAAGATAAGGATATCTGGCTGAAGTATCATTAATCTTGCTAAAACAACCGTGACCCTGAAAGGGATGTCCTATAACGAAAAATCAAAAAGTTTTTTTGATCGATTAAGGTACAAGCACAGGTTCTTCTACAATCGCTGTTTCAGCAATCTCGTATAGATTTAAGAATCCTTGTCCGAAATAAGGTGAATACATTTTGTTAGGTTGATTACTGTATCCATGACTATTAAGACCATTTGCGTAAAGTTTATTGTTATGCATCACAATCCACGGACCACCACTACAACCACCTGTCATATTATTATGCATTTTTATGTTTTCTGACCCACTTATATATTTTCCAACACATTTCCACATAAATTTTCCATCAAAGTTAGGATTATGAGTATTATCTGCTGGATAACCAATGCTTGTAATGGTTCCTTGATTTGGAGAAAAGCTAGCCATCCATCCTAAAGTTCCAGTAGTTGAACTGACTGGAGAATCCATAATACACACAGCCATATCACTAGCGCAATCACCATCATTTACCCAACCGTTTAAAGAATAATAATTATTCGAACCCCATCTCTTAATAAAAGAACCATCACTATATCCAGCTTCAAACAAAATATTGGTCGCCCATACACCTTCTTGGTGACTATAAACACAGTGTCCTGCTGTAAAGATTGCAGATTCTGCGATCGTCCATGCTGACCCTACATAGTCTCTACCATTAAAAGTCATAAATATTTTGCCGATAAGTTGATAAGGATAATCATTAATATTATTTACTCTAGTTGTTTCAAAATCTTTACCTGCATCAAGCAAAAATTCTTTGCTATCGAAATTTAAGTTCCCATTTTCAGAAGGAGTTGATTCCTTTAGTTTATCTTCGGCAGTTCGTTCCCAAGCCAAAGTAGTAGCCCTAAGATCTGGTTCTTCAGCTGTAACAGGAATTTTCAATGGTATTGCATTTCTCATCCGTTCTTCAGTCCAATATGCCTCAACATCACCCGAACTCATCATCCTTACTTGTGGATTTCTAATGATTTCATTCTTGTTGTTTTCCATTATTTTTCTCCTTTCTAATCTGTCTTTCCATATCTACATTCTCCGGTGCTAGCATTGGCAGTGGTATTGGTTTAGCATTTTTCATCCGTTCTTCTGTCCAATATGCCTCAATCTCTTTTTTATTCTTAACTTTATTTGGAGACTGGATTGGTCTATGCTTATTATTTATCATTATGAACATCCCCTCTCTGATGAATGTTAAAACTTTTATTGCAATCCAATCACCATAACTATTGTTCCACTACCTTAGACGAATATTCTTCAATTTACTCAGTAAGTATTTCCTCAAAAAATCAGTTAATCCACATTACTATCTTTCATTTATCTTTTGAGTTAAGACCCCCACTTCTATAAGTGGTGGGAATTGTTTTTAATCTTCAGTGGGGGTAGAATCCCCTACTGAAGCCCCGATGTTCAGCTTTAGCTGGACGAATTCACTACCTCAAACAAAAAAAATACTTCTTCATGGTTTCCCATTAAGAAGCATTTCCACACTTATATTTAACTTTCACTCAAGCCTTCTAAAAACATAATAACATCCTCAAAAGTATCTACTCTAATAACTTATAAAGTTGCATCTACGTTTATGCTTCTTCGTAATTATCCTTTGAAGTAAGAAAATATTCTGCACCTTGAATCAATTAATTTCAAGCTCATTTCGTTGAAAAGTACAGCCTTCCCTGACGTATTTTGGTTATTACACTTTTCTCTTCAATTAGATAACTAAGATATGCCGATATAGAAGATAAAGTTAAAAAATATTGAGTTATCGTCTCTTGAATCTGATAAGAATCAAAAAAATGAGCTACCAGATCTTCACGAGTCCTAGGTTCTCTTAATATTTCCTTAACCATCTCAAGATTTTCATAAATCGATTGCATGTTATTTATAATTACCCTCTGTACATCTTCATAAGGCTTTCCGTGAGTTGGAATAAAGAGACGATACTCTCCTTCTAATGACAGTTTCTCTAAATTCATGAGCGTAATTATGGCTCCTTTGAGATTGAAATGGTATAATAGTCGGTATTTTTTAATCACTTCCTGTGGAAAAACTGCATCTGCAGTAAGTACAATCTGATCAGGAGTAATTAAACCAATCTGACCTGGAGAATGACCACAGAGATCAAGAATTTCCCATTCTTCATCCAAAAGTGTGACTCTTGAATTCGGAAAAATCACCTGATCGACGCGAATAGGTTCTCCTAAAAGAAATTTATTCTTTAATGCCGGAATTGGTTCAGCACCATAAAATAGATATGGCTCATACTGAGGATTCTCAAATACAGGTTTTTCTACCAAAGAAGCTAATACTCTCATTTTGGGATAAAATTTTTTAAATTCTCTAGCTCCCCCAAAATGATCTGCATGAGCATGTGTTAAAATTAAAACTTCAGGAACTATATTCAACTTATCGAGTTCTTTCTGAACCTTTCGCCCAATACTTGCATCTGCACCTGCATCAACTAATACTCCTCTTTGTAAACTAGAGTATAAAATTACTTTACTAGGAAAATCGAAATAAAACAAGTTATTACTTATTTTTTTTAGCATTTCAACACATCACCTTGGTTCGATAAAATATCGTTATTTTAACTCTTCTAAAAACGTAACAGCATCTTCAAAAGTATCTATTCTAATAACTTTTAAAGTCGTATCTACCGTTATAGCTTCGTCATAATTTTCCTTTGGAGCAAGAAAATATTCAGCACCTTGAGATTCTGCTGCTATAATTTTTTGAGTAATCCCATCAATAGGACCAACCTCTCCGTCAAGGTTAATTGTTCCAGTACCAGCTATTTTATATCCATGTGTTAAATCTTCTGGATGAAGTTGGTTTACAATCTCTAAAGAAAACATCATTCCTGCTGATGGACCGATTATATTCTCTGCATCAATCTGAACATCAAATGGGAATTCAATTTCACGAAGATAAGTCATGATATAAATCCCAATCGATGCTTTGCCTGAATTTTCTTCTATTTCCATTGTGGGTACATTTAAAGTAAGTAAATCATCATCTCTTTTTACTTCCATCTTAACAAGATCACCGATTTCCTGTCTTTGAATTAAGTCGACGGCCTCTAATGCCAAATTTACAGGTTCTTCATCTATTGCAACAATAATATCTCCTTCTTGAAGAATATCTTTTGCTTTGCTACTCTCCATTACTTCTATAACCTCAGCTCCAGAACCACTAATGTGAGTTTCATAACCCATCTGGCGCAAGGCAACAATTTTAGCTAATATCTGACTTTCATACATCATATCTTCCATAATCTTCACATATTCATCCATATCAAAATCTAATGGCATAGTTTCTTGTTTTGGATTAATTTCAATTCCTCGAGGTTTAAATATTGATATATATAGATAATAAAACAGATTGGCCTGTTGAGAAGTTACAGCTGTCAAATAAAAAGCTCCATTTGCATCCTTTTCGCCCGTTTCTACTGTAATAATTTCTTCAAGAGGCAATGCTACGCCAGGAGCAGTTATAAAATAATCTACTTTAATAATATTAGAAATTCCAAATAAAAGGAGAATAAATACAATAGCAAAAGCTAACGCATTTAAGCGTTTTTCTGTAAAAAACTTCACCCTAACCCACTCCTAACATTTCTTTAATTTTTGGAACAACTTTTTTAGCAGATTCAACACCAGCTTCAATTATCTTAGATGCATAACAAAAATCCATAGCAGGAAATTGACCAACTTGAGGTTGAATAAGTATATCAGCTTCAATCCACTGCTCCCGACTTATCTCCCTTGACAAAATATCACTGGCTTGAATAAGAATTTCAAAAATATTGCTCAATTTTGAATTACCAATCCCAAAACCAACATCAACAGCTATAACAAAATCAGCTCCCATATCTTTGACTACAGAAATTGGAATTCGATCAACACAAGCCCCATCAACCAAAAGACGATTATCTTTATAAAAAGGCACATAAATTCCAGGAATAGAAGTACTTGCTCTAATTGCTTCGGCTACTGAACCAGAATTAATTAAAACCCTCTCCCCCCTTTCTAAATCTGTAGCAACAGCGGTGAAAGGAATCTTCAACTGGTCAAAATTTACTCCATGCGTTATAAACTGTAAAAAATCTAGAAACCTATTACCAGCCACTAATCCTCTTTTAGGAATCGTTAAATCTGCTAAATGTTCCCATTTGATATTGTTTGCTAATTGCTTTAAATATTTTATTTTATGACCAACTGCATACAACCCACCTACTAAGCTTCCTGCACTGGTTCCCGCGACTAAATCGATGGGTATTTCTTCTTCTTCTAAAACTCCAATAACTCCCAAATGAGCCAGCCCTCGCAATGCACCTGAACTTAACGCCAACCCAACTTTTGGTCTATCCTTTGTCAAAGAAAGGTCACCTCTCCACTTTTATATTATATATATTCATTCAAAGTTCCTGCCATACCCAGTTATTTAGTTTAACCATTCTCAAATATTTAATGAATAGCCCAAATTAAAAGACCCTAAAAATTAGGGTCCTTTCAATTACGTCTTCAATTAATACCGTTAATCAATAAATGTTAATGCAATTCTATCTACGATCTTCTCTGGAAAACAATTAACCTTTACAATTTATCGAGGCCAGATAGGACCGACATTAATCCCCATTAAATTCCCCCCCTTTCTACTTAATCATTTTATGGTAAACCCTAGATTCGGCCAAATAGTCCATTGCCAATTCTGGATTTATTTCTTTGTAAATTCTAGAAAGTTCGGAATATATTTCTGAAACTTCTGCTAAAATCTCTCTATCTTTAAATTCATTTAATGCAAGTTTAAAGAAAAAAATAGAGGTTTCATAATCTTTTAAAGTTTTATAGTAAAGTCCTTTAACAAAAAAGTTACGTGCAATCTCTATGTGGTTTTTTTGTGAAGGCAATGTTAAAATTGTTGCAGCTTTATTAATATATTCATTAGCTTTATCCAGGTTTTCCAAGCGAATATAGACTTTCGCAATTTCGTTATATGAATATGGATAATATTTTTTAATCTGGAAACGCAAAGATTCTATATATCGTGAGAGAGCTTTTTGATAATAACCTTTTTCATAATATACCATCCCAATATTATGAAGAATCATGGTAATATTTCTACTATCATTATCAGTATGTTTTAATGCTTTTTCGTAGTAAAAAAGTGCAGTATTATACTTAGCACTCTGTTGATTATAACGAGCTTGATGATAATAAACTAAACCAAGACCTGTATATGCTTTAAATTGGGCTGTATCACTAGAACAGCTAATCAACTTTTGATATTCTTCAATAGCCTCTTCATAATTTCCAATTTGCGCGAGAGAAATCGCCCGAATTTCATGATAATCTATTAAATCTTCTTCATCCATCTGATCGGCATATACCGCCAAACGATTGCAATGTTTAATAACTCGTTTATAATCACCTTTGTGATAATAACTATCTGCTCTTTTAATCATAAGTTTTATCAATAACTTTTCCCGATTAAGAAGTCTTGCAAAAGCTATCGCTTCAGAAAACATTTCTATACAATCATTATATTTTCCAAGCTCAAAAAAGTTTTCTCCTTCTTCAACGACTTCGTTAAAACGATTTTCCATCAACGAAATCAAGCACCTCACCTCTTTACTATTAATTTAACTTAATTCGACAATCTTCATCAATATATTTCATTGATTATCTTAAATGTTATTTTCTATAAAAAAATAATTCTTTTATTATTTATTCTTCGTTAATTTAAAAACTCCTGCTTGATATGATGAAAAAACTAAAAAAAATTCCATTTTATCTCTAAACGAATTTTTAAATTTTTATTTTCTGAATTAGCTAAAAATGAATTTTAAGTTCCACAACTCATTTTGCAATTACAATTAACGGGAGTGATTTTTGTTTGTCAAATTTTTCTTTCCTAAAACTTCCATAAAGTTCTACATTATTAAAACCCACTGTTGTAAGCATTTCCTAAGCAGACTATTCCATCAAACGGTTTTCTAAACAACTCCTCCAATTTCCGCATATCTCCTACTTTAAATTCAATTTGCAATTCTGCTAGTGACACTTTTTTAGCTTTTTTAATCATCTCTTCATTTAGATCCATCCCAACAACCTGATTACCCAATTCTGCTATAGCTATAGCTACTTCTCCGATACTACATCCAATATTTAACATCCTACTCCTCTCGGGTAAATAACTTGTAATAAGATTGACTTTGTCTTTATTCATTGGCAAAATGTCTTCATAAAAGTTACTTAAATCATTATAAAATTTTCTACCCACCTATAGAGGAGGTACTTCGCCTTCTGAAATGTCGTTAAATGTTAAAAAAAACAGGTATGTGCGAAAAATAATATTAATATTTTTCACAAAAGCACTTAGGCTTACATACCAATTGAAAATCTATATAGTTATTTTAAATCATTTACTCAAAAATAATTAAAGAAATATTTAACTCTGGCATTTGTTCATTATAATCATTGCTAGTGAGGGTGACACGAAGATCAGAACCCTGGCCATCTATAGTGTAATATTGTACACCCATTCCCTTCACAGAAAAGGTATCAAATGATGTTAATTTCTTTAATACAGGCGTACTTTTTAATGTTAATCCATTATATCGATAACGACTATCAGTTACTCCCTGAAAGCGATCAACCACATTTGCGGTCATCCAATAGCTGAAAATTTCATCAAAATTCTTTCCTGCACTCCAACTAATTGTATTCTCAATTTGATCATTTGTACGGGTAATATCCCGAAGTATACCACGATTTCCATAATGTTCATGAAGATAATAAGCAAAAAGACCAGCAGAACCATAATTGGATATCTCACATGTGCTTTCCCAAACCATTAATCCATCCTTTGCGGGATTAGCAAAATATCCTTCAGATTCATTAAAGATTCTTGGATCATCTCCAAGATCTAAGTAACCTGTTAATTGTGATGCTAGTAACGAAAAACCTTCATTTATCCAGATATCATTATAATCAAACTCAAAACGGTCACCAGTTCTATTCCAATTTCCTTGATCCCATTTTTCACTGAAAAAAATCAAATGTTGAAACTCATGAGCTATATTGCTATATACTTGTGTCATTGATGTAGAATTAAAAATATCTGAGTTTATATAAATCATATCAGAGCTATTAGAATAGCTTATATCATAAAAATTTCGTTCATCAAAATACCCTGAAACGCCAATGTTAGAACCATTATATTGCAAAGGAGTTATCAAGATAGTTGTTTTACCATTCTCGTCTTTATCCCAAGGATCACCAAAATTATCTGTTAAGATTTGATAGATTCTATCATCAAATTCATTCACAATTCTCTGCAATTCATTATTTGAAATTTCTTCTACTGTCTCATCTAAGTAAACTTCCAAGCGTTCTCCAATTTTCACTATCTTTGCGTTAACTTCTTTAAAATCATCAAGACTGTTACCACCATTTTTCAAATCTTCTCTAACAAAAAAAGTTCTGTTTGTAGTAAGAAGGTCAATCTGACTATTTTCTAATTCAGCAAGATCTGTGAAATCTCCATCATAACTAAAATAATCTATACTTCTTCTAAGTAAGTGTGCACTTTCTTCTACAGAGTTACTTGTCAGTTCGAGATTAGGGTTATCTTTCACTAAATTAGCTTGACTAGAAAAAGAGGTTTCAACAGAAATTTCTAACTTAAAAGATTTCGTTTCAAATGTGCGAAAATCAATTGGAGAAATTCCAATAATTGCTTTCGCTCCTTCCTTTAACTCTTCACCTAAATAATCTTTCACAGCAAAACTATTTTCTTCATCACTCAAATTAAAAGTATAAATTCCCTTCACCGTTCCACTTTCTACAGGTAATAAATCTCCTGTATCTGGAATCAATTCACCTAGCCAACTCATACACCCAGTCAAAATTAATAGTAAAGATACCAAAATAACCATAAATATAATACGTTTATTCTTCATTTTTTATCACTCCTAATTTTCTATTATACAATATTAATTATATATTTTCAAAGAAACTCCTCCATAATTGTTGTTGAAAATACATTTTTTACTTTCAATAACCCTTATTTCTTCCACTCACTTAGGATATAATAGAAGATAAGAATAAATCATTGATAAGCGTATGAAATTGGAGATCTTAATTCAAAGAAACCTTCTCTCCTTTGGAAGAAGGTTTCTTATTTAGCTTGCTATTTTATTACGTCCCGTCTGCTTTGCACGGAAAAGAGCTTTGTCTGCATTCTCGATAAATTCTTCAATTGTTCTATTTAGTTTTGGAATTTCTGTAGTTACTCCTAAACTAATAGTAACATAAGGAGATACACTAGAATATCCGTGTTTGATAGCTAGTGATTCAACATTCTTTCGTATTCTTTCAGCGATAAAAAGTATTCCTTCTTGGTCTGTATTAGGTAGAACAACCACAAACTCTTCTCCACCATATCTGGCAACAAAGTCAGCAGGTCTATTAACAGATGTTACAATCACTTTTGCCACTTTTCTAAGACAATCATCACCTGCTAAATGCCCATAATTATCATTAAATTCCTTAAAATGATCAATATCTATCATAATCAATGAGAAAGGGGCTTTTTCTCGCATAGTTCTTTTCCATTCTATCTTAATAACTTCATCAAATCTGCGTCGATTCGAAATACCTGTTAGACCATCAAAAGAGGATATTCGTTCTAAATTCCAATTTGTCTTTTGAAGTTCTGTTAATTCTTTAACTTTTTTCTCCAACATTTTAGTCTGCTTCTTTATTAATTCCTTCTGTTTATGTAGTTCAATAAATACTTTTACTTTACTCTTCAATATCAATGGCTCTATTGGTTTGAATAAATAATCAACTGCCCCAATTTCATATCCTCTAAACATACATTTTTGTGTTTTATTTATAGCAGTGATAAATATAATCGGAATATGTCTGGTTTTATCACTACCTCTCATAAGTTCTGCAGTTTCAAATCCGTCCATTCCAGGCATTTGTACATCCAATAAAACAAGTGCAAAATCATATTCTAACAATTTACCTAAAGCTTCATTTCCAGAGTTAGCTTTTATAATATTTAAGTCTAGGCCTTCGAGAAGACTCTCTAAAACTAGTATATTTTCTGATCTATCATCTACTATGAGTATATCCATCTTTTCCTTTTCTACCATTTAATTCCCCACCTAACAAAATTATAATCAAAGCTCTTTGTTTATCTTATTAAGAAATTGTCCGATCTCTTCAAGAGATAGAATATAATCAATTTCAGTATTCTTTATTGCAGCTTTTGGCATAATATCGACCTCTGCATTATCTGGATCTTGAACAATAGTAAGCCCACCGTTATTTTTAATCATTTTCAATCCCAAACTTCCATCCCGATTTGCCCCAGTTAACACTATACCTATTAATTTCTCTCCATAAGTATCTGAAGCTGACTCAAAGAGTATATCTATAGATGGCCGTGAGTAATTTACTTGTTTCTCAACTGACAATGAAAATGAAGTATCCTCTTCAAGTAAAAGATGATAGTTAGGTGGAGCTATATAGATCGTCCCAGAAACCGGTATTTCTTTTTCATCAGCTTCTTTTACTGTGAAATTACAGAGATCATTCAAATATTGCACTAAATAATTATCAGAATGCCGACTAATATGTTGTACAATAATGATTGGTATTAAAAAATCTTCGGATAATACAGTAAGGATATGTTGAAGAGCATTCATACCTCCAGCTGAGGCACCCATTACTATAACCTCATACTTCATTTTCAACCTCCTAATTATCCTAATTATGTTACTCAATTTTAAGGAGTGAATTTTTTTCTATATATTTTTTCATTTTCTACATAAGTTTCGAATTTTTTGAAATAACCAGAAAATCTCAAACTCTCCTTCGAACCCAAACCTAATATCCCTCCTTTACATAAACTATCAAAAAACAATTTAATAACCCTATTCTGAAGATTTTTATTAAAATATATTAGGACATTTCTACAAATAATTAAATTCATCTCTCCAAAAACACCATCTGTCACAAGATTATGGTCAGCAAATATAACCTTTTCTCTTAGAGACTGGTCAAAGATAACAGAATCATATTTTGCAATATAGTAATCAGAAAAAGATCTAAGCCCACCAGATTTTTGATAATTAGTAGTATTTTCCTTAATATCCTCAAAAGAATATATTCCCTCTTTTGCAGTTTTTAACACGATCTCATTAAAATCTGTGGCATATATTTGACTCCTGTCATATAATCCTTCCTCTTTTAGTAGAATTGCCATAGAATATACCTCTTCTCCGGTTGAGCACCCCGCATGCCAAACCTTTAAAAAGGGGTATGTCTTTAAAACTGGAACTACACTTTTTCTGATTGCTTTATAGAATGATGGATCGCGAAACAGTTCAGTAACATTAATAGAAAAATCTTGTAGTAATTTTTCAAAAAAGGATTTGTCATAAAGAACGTGGTTTTGCATTTGAGATATGTTATCTAAATTGGACAGAGATAGTCTATGCCGAATACGTCGTTTTATGTGAGCCTTCGAATAATTACTAAAATCATAACCATATTTTAGATAAATAGATTCTAAAAGTAATTGTATCTCAATATCTTCATTCTTCATTAATACAACCACACCCTTAATAGTGAAATTAATTTGTTTGTATCAACTGGTTTAGTTAAATAATCACTTGCTCCAGCCCCAATACATTTATTTCTATCTTCTTTCATTGCTTTTGCAGTAAGAGCAATAATTGGAAGTTTACGAAACATATCTTCTTTTCTAATCTCTCTCATCGCTGTATAACCATCCATTTCAGGCATCATAATATCCATTAAAACTAAATCCGTATCAGAATTTTCTTTAAGTTTTTGGATACCTTCTTTTCCGTTTTTGCCCACAATAACTTTAATATTTTTTTCTTCCAAAAGACTAGTCAACGCAAAGACATTTCTCATATCATCATCAACAATTAATACTTTTTTTCCATTAAGAACATTTTCTTTATCATAGCTCTTATTTGCAGTTTTAAAATCTTTCTCTGTTATTTTAGAATCTACGCTGTGTAGAAATAAAGTCGTCTCTGCCATCAATCTTTCCATAGATTGAGGCCCCTTTATGATAATAGTTTCTGTATACTTTTGAAGTTCAGTCTCTTCCTCTCTGGTTAACTCTCTTCCTGTGTAAATAATAACTGGTATATTCAATAAATTTTCGCTTTTAAGTTTTGCCAATAAATCAAATCCAGAGATATCTTTAAGCCCAAGGTCTAATATCATACAATCAAAAGGTTCCTTTTTTAACAATCTATATGTTTCTTCGCCAGTACCCACAGCCTTAGTTAAAATATTTTCATTACTTAAAAGTTCTGTAATGCTAAATCTTTGATCTTTGTTATCTTCTACGATAAGTAGTTTTTTTAGTGTTTCTCCGTTTTCACCATTGATTTTTTGGAACATATCCTTAATTTTATCTAAACTAATTGGCTTCGTAAGACAACCAATAATACCATTTTTTATTTCATCTATATCTTTGCTCTCATATCCAGAAATTACATGTACAGGAATATTACAAGTAGTTGGGTTATTTTCAAGTCTTTCAATTACTTCCCAACCATTCATTTCTGGCAATCCAATATTAAGAATAATAGCATCAGGTTTATTGTTATTTGCGATTTGAATACCTGTTTCTCCATCTCTGGCAAGTAAATATTTGAATTCTTTTTCATCTGCAAGATCACATAAAGTTTTTGTGAAATTCAGATCCTCTTCAATAATCAAAAGTAATTTCTCATTTACATCATTCTTTGAATCATCTTTTACCTTTTTATCTTCCTTCACTAAAACTATTTCTTTTTCTTCTTGATCTACTTGATCGACTTGACTTCTTGCAACGTCACAAAGTTTATTATACTGATTATCAATTCGATCTGAAGATCTCGCGGGAAGAATAATTGAAAAAATACTTCCTTTTCCAAGCTCACTCTTCATGTTAATTGTTCCCCCGAGGATTCGAGTAAGCTCTTGAGAGATAAATAATCCAAGTCCAGTTCCACCATATTTTCTGCTAATAGTACCATCTGACTGCTTAAATGCTTCAAAGATTAATTTTTGCTTATCCTCTTCTATACCTACTCCAGTATCAATGATTGAAAATTTAATTGCTTTTCGATAGTCTATTGAACTATTTAAAGTCTCTTCTTTATCAGGTCGATTGATTCTTATAGTAACACTACCTTGCTCAGTAAATTTAAAAGCATTTGAAATAAGATTCTTAAGTATCTGCTTTAATCTTTGATAATCTGTATAAATATAATCTGGTAATTCATTAGAAATATCTAAAGACATACTAATGTCTTTTTCTAAAGCCAGTGGTTTAAACGATTCTTCAATATCATAGATTAATTCTCTAATGTTCATATTTTCTAAATTTAGCTCCATCTTACCTGCTTCTACTTTTGAGAGATCTAGTATATCATTAATTAAATTTAAAAGATCTGTTCCTGATGAATATATAGTCTTTGCAAACTGTAATTCTTTTTCGGAAAGAGGATTTTTATTGTCTTTATCAGCAAGTAACTTTGAAAGAATTAGTATACTATTTAATGGTGTTCTCAGTTCATGAGACATATTAGCTAAAAATTGTGATTTATATTTATTAGCACGTTCTAAATCACTTGCTTTTTCTTCAATTTCTATTTGTGCCATTTCTAATATTTGATTTTTCTGATCTATTTCTCCCTTTTGCTTCTCAAGACTCCTTGTCCTCTCTTCAAGCTCTTCATTTGTCACCCGTAACTCTTCTTGCTGTGTCTGAAGACGTGATTCAGATTCCTTTAATGCTTTAGCCTGTTCCTCTAATTCCTCATTAGTTTGTCTCAATTCTTCTTGTTGTAATTGTAATTCTTCAGTTTGCTTTAAACTCTTTTCGAGTAACTCTTTCATTTTAGTGCGTGACTCAGCACTATTAATACTGATAGCAATAATTTCTCCTATTTCCTCAACAAACTCTATCTCAATATCTGTAAATTCTTTAAATGAACCTAATTCTATAATACATTTTATCTCATCATTATATAAACATGGTGTAACAAGAATATTTTTCGGAACTGCTTCACCGACTCCAGAATTAATTGTTATATAGTCGTCAGGAATATTAGACATGAGGATAGTTTGCTTTTCCAACGCAGATTGACCTACTAAACCTTCACCAATTTTGATCTCATTAGAACAAGTTTTACGTTTTTTATAGGCATAACTTCCTACCATTTTAAAATAATCGTTATCTGTTTTCAAATAAATTACACCTATCTGTGCATCTAGATATTTTGCAAGAAATGTTATTATATTGCTTGCTAAACTTATTATATCTTGTTCTCCCCTAATCTTTTCATTTAATTTTGATTGACCATTCTTTAACCAGTTATGTTCTTCAACTTTATCCATAATTACTTGTAATTTTTCCATAAATTTATTAAAATAATTTGCCATTTCTCCTAATTCATCTGTAGATTTGACCTGTAATCTTAGTTTAAAATCTGATTCTCCCTCAGAAATATTTTTAAAAGTATTTGTAACAGTTCTTACAGGAAAAACTACTATTCTTATAATAACAATAGAGATAGCTATTGATAATAAAATAGCCATCAAAGATATTCCTAACATTTGATATGTTGCATTCTCATTAATTTCTTTCACTTTGGGACCAAATGTATCTTGTTCTTTAATAACTGATAACATTATTTCTTCAGAATTATTTGCAATTTCTTTACCAATGTCATTTAATGTATTTATTATTTCGTTCCTACTTTTTATCATAGAAACTACTTCTAAAAAATTACTAACATAGCTATCCTTATCTTGTATAATTAAATTTAAGAGTTCTATTCCCTTTTCAGTATTTACGTCTTCTTTTAATCTATTTAACCATCTATTCATTTCAAAAAAATCTTCATTTACTATATTTATAAAGTTATCTTCATTATTTTCTAAATATTTTCCTACATTCAGTCTTGCAATTAACAGATGTTTTTGGGTTTCAGCAACACTGTACAATACATCTTCGTCGCTTGTTGAAAAGGACAATTTCATAAGTGCTGCCAAATTTTGTTCAATATCAGCACCTTTAATAGTTAATATATCAAAAACTATCGCATTCCTTTTATCCTGATAATCGGCTACTTTTTTAAATCCTTCTTTATAATCTTTAGCATGTTCCAAAATTAAATTTATTTTTCTGGAACGTTCTGCATCTATAATATTGCTTTTTGCGTCATATATTAGTGCTTCTAATTGGTCAAAATGCTTTTCAAATTCCTTTTGAGATGTTTTATCTCCTGTTGCTACAAAATTTTTAAAAGCAATTTGGCTGTCTAACAAATTTTCTTGAATTCTTCCCGCTATTACGAGATTTTTGGCTATCTTTCGATAATGAGAAAAATATTCACTATTCCTATTTAAACCTAAATATCCAAACATAATAGATAACATTAGTAGAACTATTATAGCTCCAAAACCAATAGATAATTTTGTTCCTAATTTATATTTTTTTAAGAAAAACATAACATACAACCCCCTGACATGATAATTGAACTATCGACAGATTGCTCAATTTTATTCCTATTTTCAGTATACTATTCAATATCAATTTTCCATTTCCTCTTTCTACACCAATATTTGTTATAGAAAACCAGTTTAAGTGTGCGAAAAAACATTTAAATATGTGATATTTCTCAACGCCTATTATTTTTATAGCTGGTAAAATTAAGTCAGAAATTAAATAAAAGGAGGTTGGTTTAGACAATGACTGATTGTGCTAAGCAATGTAATTGCATGGATAATAATACTCTGGACAGTTAAAAGTTTTATTTACTTAAGAAACCTGCGACTCCTCATAAAATAAAGGCTCCACCTGCTTATCTTTAATTATTCGACTTATGCTAAATTTGTTGGTTTTACTAATAAACGAAAAAATGTTCCTTCTTATA
>DAOVRZ010000131.1:0-13608 GCA_030627905.1 Halanaerobiales bacterium | reverse complement strand
TAGTAAAGAGCAAGATTAGTTTTCTCAAAAAACTTGTTAACTAATTCATTATGTGGTAAGATAAAGTTAGACATCTAAAACATCCTTTTTAGTGTGATTTTGTTGTGTAACTTTATCATACACTAAAATGTTTTGGATATCTATATTTATTTGTAAATATTTGTAAGCTAATTTGCTCATTTAGAGCTTTAATCTTAGATTCAGCAAGTAAAACTACCATTACTTGATATCACGTGCTTAAAGAACAATTGAGTATATCAGAAAAACAAAAAAATAAATAGGTTAATAACAAAAACTGCTTTCAATAACAACAATGTTTCATCAAATGTCATTTTCACATATATCGAAGCTTTTAAAAATATTATCGGTTTACTGACCTGATTGATGAACTTAAGCAAGGATTTGCTTTTTCCTAAAATAGTCAAGAATAGGAAAAGAATTGTAGCCTGCTTAATTCAAAGCAGGCTCTATAAATAAAATTCCTATTCAAGTATAAATCGTAATCCATTCTCTAATTCTTCGGATAAATTGTCTGGAAACCAGTGGCCTATTCCCTTATTGATGATATACTTATACTGTAATCCTACTTCACGAAATAGTGATATCATCTCTTCCTGAGATTGCACCGGTGCTAAAAGTTCTCCCTCCATCAACACCCCCTTCACTCCCCTTAGAGCAGCGTATACAACTTTCTCTTTAGTAAAAGATTCTGGGTTTAAGCCAGGGCATAGAAGAACGAAACCATTCACTGGGAATACATTGGCCATGGTAATATCCAAAGAAGCAATCGCTCCGCCCGAAAATCCACCAATTAAGGTATATTCTGAATCAATTAAATACTGCTGTGATATCAGGTCATAACAATGTTGAATATCTTTTCTAGCGATACTCAAGTTCTTGGTCCATCCATAACCATTATGCCACCATATCTGTGAAGATTGAACATATGCAAAGATAAACCCTCTTTCTGTAAAACGATTAGGTTTCCAATAATCACTAAACTCTTTTATGTTTCCACCATTACCATGCAAAGCGAGAAATAATGGATATTTCTTTTTTTCATTATAACCTTCTGGTAAATGAACTTCATATTCCAATTTTGCTTGTTTCTGTGCCTGGTTTAATAGCATGAGATTTTTTTCTTTCAGCTTTAAAAACCTTTCATCAGATACAGGCATTATATTCAAATACTTTTGGGGATAAGCAAAACCTTGCCCAATGATTTCAGTTAAGATTTGGATATATTCTTCGTACATGCCACATTCATAACTAAGAGTAGCTTTAGCAAATTCAATTTCTGAAAAATGCTCTTGATATTCATTTGTAGGGAAGTTTTCCAGAGCTTGCTTTAACAAATTTAAGGCTTCACTACATTTTTGTTGATCACCTAAAATAGAAACATCTTTATACAGCTCCTTAAAAGTACTATATTTCATCATCATACCTCCGATAGTTTTGAGCAATCATACACCTCCGAAGTTGCCCTTACTTCCAATCGCCCGACTCAATAAATTCAGACATTAATTTCAATGCTTTACTAAAACATTCTGGTTTTATTCCAAAACCTACCCTAAAATAGCCAGGTCTCTCAAAAGCTTCCCCGGGTAAAATAAAGACTTCAGTTTTATCAACCAATTTTTGTGCAAATTCCTGACTACAGATCGACTTCTCTTTTAGGAAAGGAAATGCTACAATTCCCCCCTGGGGTTCGATCCAATCTATAAAATCCTTGTGTTTGCTTATAAACTTTCTAAACTCAGCTCTATTTGTATCAATCCACACCCTATGCTCATATACAATCTTCTCCCAATTCAATAAAAGTTTTTGAGCAAGTAAATCATTTACTTGTGTAATGGTATGAGTTGTATAATCTTTAAAATCCCGTCCATCGTCAATTAAATCCTTAGACCCAATCATCCAACCAACCCGTAATCCAACGCATGCAAAGCATTTAATCATTGACCCTACGGTCACAATATTCTCAGCTTGATCATATAAAGATGGAATCAACTTTTCCTCACCATATGGGATAAAACGATAATGTTCATCTGCCAGAATTTCCACTCCATGTTTTTTACAGAGGCAGGTAATTTGATTGATTTCCTCCATTGTCAATCTCATTCCCGTAGGATTATGTGGGTTATTTAAGACAAGTATTTTAGTATTCTCATCAATAAGTGCTTCCAGTTCATTAAGATCAATTCGGAAATTATTATCAAGTTCTAAATGCAACAACCGTACATCGTACCCAATATACCTGGGTACTTCATAAAGTGTCTGAAAAGTTGGGAATGGAACAATAATATTGGCACCCTGTTTGTATCGCAGTTGATAATAGATAAAGAGTGCTTCACTAGTTCCCGTGGTAACCAAAATATTTTCCGGTTTTACATTTTCATAAAAAGAGGCAATGATTTTTCTCAAATTTAATGAACCATAAGTATCATTGTTCGCAAAACTGCATTGAGCCAACTCTTCCATTGTTGTATTGGTGATCTCTAGAATTTCTCCCAAGGTCTTATCCTCAATACCACTTTCACCCAAATTATACTTTACGCATTGATTTTTGATTAACCATGGTTCCATTAAATGTAGTGCAATTTTCATTTCAAATCTCTCCTTTATTATTAACTTACTAGACAGACAAATTTCTTTCTTAAACTTTCCAGGCACATTTTCACACGCTCTGGAAGTTCCTCATCGCACTCTACTTCTAGCAGACGCTCCCACTCTTTTTTACATGAACACTCAATCTTATCGAATACGCAAACATCACCATCTTTATTAAAACTCTGAAATGCTCCAGAAAACTGTTCATCACAGGAAGGACAGTTTGAAGAATTGGCTTCAGCAGATACTGAATAATTCATTGGACTGATATAAATTGGGGTTGTTAAGTCAAGATTAACCCGGGTTTTCAGTATATTTACTACAGACCAAAACCAGGCGGGTCTATATACTTGATTGACACATAACTCATACATCAAAGTATTTTTTTCAACCGTTGGCAGCTCCATGTCAATCCTTTTTAGATTAAACTTTTCAAGATAACATAAACTCTTAATGTAATCCTCAATTGCCTCAAATTCAGTTAAAAATGGGGGTTTTAACATTAATAATGGGATCAGACTGATATTATGCTCTTTTGCAAGTCGAACAGAATTCTCGAAGACGCTGTTTTCAAAATTTTTGTTGATGCATAGATCTCTAATCAAGGGATTGGCCGATTCAAAGCCTACAGCAATCTCCAATTCTTTATCTACTGCTTTTTTCATTTGCAAAATCTTTTCTTCCATAAGGTCTTCGACTCTAGATTCTATGACGATCTTTTTTACACTTTCTTCTTGATTTAAAACCTTTAAAATACTAATTAGAGTAGAAAAGCTAATCTCCTCTTCCCGGAGCATACTTCCATCATTATATAAACAAACAATTGGAAATTTATTAAATTCGATACTTTGATCGCCGATCACTTCTTTTATTTGTGAGATATAATCTTCATCCTGGATTTTTACCCCGAAGTTAGTCGCATTATAAAAACCGCAAAATGTACACCCACCTGTTTCTTTAGATAAAGAACACCCTGTCCCTCTTAAAAAGAGCACGAGCCTGTCAACATACTCATTATTCAAAAATCCTTTTCTGCGTTCGGTAAAGATTACCTTTTTAAGCATACCAGCGTCTTTTTTATTTTCTAACAGGGCTAACTCCCTCATTTTTTTTAGATATGTCCGCAGTTCTTCTCTTAATTCTTTCTGGGTATTATAATCATATTTCAACATTCTCACCTCCACCCATTATTCACTAATGGCCCTTTTCATAACTTTAGCCAGTTCTTCAACATACGGTTCATTAAATAAATTCCAATGGTCACCCGGAATCTCGACTATTTCCACACTTCCATTAGTCATTTTACTCCAATGCTCTTTGGTGAATCTTGCCCAAACAGAATCTTGTGCCTTAATAGCAAATGTTGGGGAATTAATGATTCCCTTATATTTATATTTGTTCCGACCAAGGTATTGGAAATTCTTAGAGACTGCTTCACCACTCTGGGCTTCCCCTACTGTTGGTTTTGGTTTTTTAGCAAGATAGCCTTCCGCATCCAAAGACTTAGCAAAATGTTTATAATACAGCTTTTTAACGACTCTATATGGCTTATATAAGTAAGTGTTAAACTTCATGTAAGCCAATTGGCTATTATTCAAATACACTTGTTCATCAATGATAATCAATTTTTCCACTTCATCACCTTGTTCTTCTAGCATCCGTGCCATTTCATACGCAAACATCATTCCAAAGCAATGTCCCCCAATAATATATGGACCTTCTGGTTGAATTGCTTTCATCTCATACATATATTCTTTGACAAGTTCATCCACACTTTTTGGTAAAATTGCCTCTTTTAAAATACCTCTGGCTTGAATACCATAAAAATTGCAGATTGGCTCTAGTAATTTGGCTAACCCTTTATAGTGAAAAACCATCCCATCAATACTGTGGATAATAAAAATATTTTTTTTCTCAGGGGAAGTTTGATTCAGCTTAACAACACATTCCAATTTCCCCAGAATACTTTCGGTATAAATATTTTCAGCAATCGCCGAAATGGTTGGATTCACCATCAACTCACCCAAAGAGACATCTATATCAAATTCTTTTTTAATTAAACCTATCACCTTTAAAGAATTTATTGAGTTTCCTCCGATTTCAAAGAAATTGTGTTTAATACCAATTCCGCTAATGCCGAGAACCTCTTCCCAAATGGAAACAAGTTTCGCTTCTATCTCATTTGCTGGCTCCACATATTCTTCACCCATATCCAAACTGGCTTGTGGTTGGGGCAAAACTTTTCTGTCCACTTTTCCGGTAGGTGTCAGTGGCAACTTTTCAAGTTGGACAAAGTATGCTGGAATCATGTAGTTTGGCAATTCTTTTGATAAATTCTCTCTTAACTCGGGTACAGAAAGTCCCTCATCCCCTACTACATAAGCGCAGAGATACTTACCTCCTGTTTCATCCTCTCTTGCTACTACTACAGCTTCTTTGACCTTTTCATTAGATAAAAGCCGATTTTCGATTTCTCCAAGTTCTACCCGGAACCCTCGCAGTTTGACCTGATGATCTGTTCTTCCCATGAGTTCAAGATCACCGTCAGGAAGCAGTTTTCCTAAATCCCCTGTTTTATAGATAATATCCTGAGGGTTTTGACTGAAAGGATTTTTGATAAATACCTCTTTGGTCAATTCACTGTCTCCATAATAGCCTGACGAAATGAAAGGTGTACGAATATAAACTTCTCCGATGTTTCCCTTAAGACAGGCTTCCAGATCACTATTCAAAATCATAATCTGTGCTCCCGGAATAGATTTTCCCACGGAAATTGATACCCGATTGATGTCCGTTTCTTGAACACGGTAAAAGAGCTTGGCCAGGGTTGTCTCTGTAGGTCCATACATATTTACCAATTGAATTCGACTACCAAAAATTTGCATAAATCTTTTAATATCGTTTCCTCTTAATAACTCACCTGCCAAAAGGATGTAGTGTAATCCCTCAAAACAGTTTGAATCCTCCAGTTCGGCGGTCATAGCCCGAAATAGAGTTGGAACCATGTGTATCAATGTAACTTTGCTATCATCTATCCACTCTTTTAGCTTCTTCGGGCTTAAAACGATCTCCCGGCTTTCGGTAAGTAGACGGCTCTCTCTAACGTTTCCGAAATTGAAAGGCCGCCCCTCTCAGAACCGGACTTGCCCAATTAAGGCATCCGGCTCCCCATATAAACCTCTTTACACAAACGCTGAATTAAGATTAACTAAGGATTTAGGTAATGCCAAAGGGTAACGTTCCAACATTTTATCGAACTTATCCCATGTTAACTTGTTCCTTTGACTTCTCCTATTTAACCATTTATGCAGTAACTTTTCTATTTCTCGCTTATAATTTAATAGGTTATTCCAATTATCACTTACTCCATAATATTGATAATGCCCCCGTAACTTTTGATTAACGGTTTTCCATATCTCTTTAAGAGTTAAGTGCCTATTTTCTTTGATCCATTTCTTAAAATCCTGTACTTTTGCATGAAATTTCTTCCGAGAAGTCTTCCATTTTAATTTAAACTTTCCTCTACGACTTCTACCACAATAATGCGTAAAGCCCAGAAAATCAAATGTTTCAGGTTTTCTTCCTCCTCGTCTTTTCACATCTCTTTCAGCAAATCTCCCAAAGTTTATTATTCGTGTCTTTTCTTCTGCTAGTGCAAGTCCGAATTTCGCTAGTCTTTGCTTAAGAGCATGATAAAATCTTTCGGCATCTCTTTTATATTGAAAGCATACTACATAGTCATCAGCATATCTGGTCATATATACTTCTCCCATACAACCTCTTTTAACACTTCTTTCAACCCATAGGTCAAGAACGTAATGCAGATATACGTTAGCCAATAAAGGAGAAAGGTTCCCACCTTGTGGAACTCCCTCTTTACCTTTATAAATGATCCCATCCTCCATAACTCCCGCTTTCAGAAATCTTTTGATCAGTCTCAGAATTTTACTGTCACTGATTCGATGTTGGAGAAATCTCATCATCCATTCATGGTCAACATGGTCAAAGAATCCTTTGATATCTGCATCAACGATAAAATTCACTTTCTTTGTACCTATGTTTTTACTCAAATGTTTTAATGCATCATGACAACTTCGATATGGTCGAAAACCAAATGAAAAGTATAGAAAATCCTGTTCATAGATACTTTCTAGTATGATCACTAAGGTGATTTGTACAATCTTATCTTCTAGTGCTGGTATCCCTAACGGTCTTTTCTTGTCACTTCCAAGTTTAGTAATATACTTTCTTCTTACAGGCTTAGGTTTAAATGAATCAGTCTTTAATCGTTTCAGTAAATTATCTAAATTTTCATCTAGATTCTCTGCATAACTTTCCTTAGTTTCTCCATCAATGCCCGGAGCTGCAGATTTCACTACTCTCCTAAAGGCTTCCTGCAAAGTTGATTTGCACATCAAGTGTGCTAACGAATTGAATTTCGCGTTTTCATCTTTACAAGCTCGTTGTGCTATGCGAGCAAGTTTTGTTCTCACCGATTCTCTGGTTCTGTGTCCAGTTAATGTGTCCCCTGCTTGCAGTTTCATATGTCATTCCCCTTTCCTCCATCAGAGTTACCCGAGTTCATCAGTACTATAGGAATGTCCGACTTCCCAGAAAGCATTTGCCTCCCTTGCTTCTTCAGCTTGTCGGGCATACTCTCTTACTTGAAAGACCTTCTGGGATCTCCCTGGGTTTCCGTACATTCGTAATGTTCAACTAGGTAGGGTCTTAGACCCCGAATGGGTTTATCTACACTTGCCATTTGACGCGCAGATAAATGTTGTCTTCCACGTATCCAACCGATTGGACCACCATCATTAGGTACACGATTTTCGGGGCTCAATCCCATTCACTGCTGGGTAACCAACCCAGTCAATTCTACCTCGCTGACTTTCTGTCTACGCTTAAAGAATTGTGTTACCATCAATTCCTCCAAGACTCAATACAAAGCGGATGGCTAGTCCTTACTTTGGTGGGATTCACACCCACTAGAATGTACACCCTGCCAGGACGCACTGGAATACACAGTGTTGCACCAGCGCATAGAGGAACAAATACATCGCGCAAAAATGGATCAAAGGACGGGGAGATGAGCTGACTTACTTTAAAACTCTCGTCCATTCCAAATTCGCTAATCTCCCAGTCAATAAAATGCTTTAAACTCCTATGTCTTCCCAGAATAGCCTTTGGTTTTCCCGTAGATCCAGAAGTGAAGTAGATATAACAATGCTTGTTAACCATCTCTTCTGGAATTTGAAGTTCAGTGGACAGAGTACTATCAAAAGCAAAAACATCAATGTTAGTAAATTTTCCTTCATTGAATGTATTCAAATCCACCACCAGGGCATTGATTTTTCTGTTTAATCCTTCCATCATCCTATCCAGTTTTGATAACCACTTTGCCCGGGTAATCACCCAATCGGCATCTATCTTGTCCACCATTAACTGAATCCTATTTTCCGGGAACTCATGGTCAATTGGAGCAAAGATCCCGCCTGCTTTCAAAATTCCTAAAATTGACTCAACCAATTCGATACTATTTTCCAACATTACAGGGATATTCTTATTATCATTTAGTTTTGCATAGAGAAAGTTAGCAATCTGGTTTCCTTTTGCATCAAGTTCGCGATATGACACACTATGATCACCTTGCTGAATGGCTATTTTATCCGGGGATGTAAACGCTATATTAGAAATATGTTTATGTAAAGTATTAAAATCCATAATAACACCTCCTGCTCAAAGTGTGTGCTTGAAAGCACACACTTTGAGCACAAATTTTTAAAAGAAGTCTAGATTGTCAAAATCAGCTTCAAACTCCTGAGAAAACTCATTAACCTGGTCAACTGTTCCATCCAATATAATCTGATGGATTAAAATGTCTTCCTTCTCAAGTACTGCTGCAAATACAGTTGCAAAACTATTCATGATGTTATCGATTATGTACTCATCTAAATTGCTTTGGAAGACAGCGTTTAGGTGAATATTTTCTTTCCATCCACTGACATATAAGGTAAGTCCGTATTTTGGTTCAATTTTACCTATTTTATAAGGGGATATGTTGAGACCATCGAGTTGTAACCTTTCTTCTCCCTGATACGGCATATAGTTAAACATTATGGAGAATAAAGATTTTCCCTGGAAGTTTAAAACCTTATTCGCTTTTTCGTGTAAAAATTCATACGGATAATCCTGATGTTCTTGCACCTCCATCAATTCATCCCTAAGCATGTACAAGTAGTCTTTAAAAGAATCTCCATTCTCTATTTTAGTTCTGAATACCAGTACATTTAAAAATACCCCAAGCATATTCTCCAGTTCTTCATTCCCTCTACCTGCAACAGGAATTCCAATCGTTAAGTCGTTCTGATTTATGGTTTTCATTAAGATAACTTTGAAAACCGCTAAGACAAGAGTGAATTTTGTCATTTTATGATTAACACAGAATTTGTTGATCTGTTGCGTTAGATCCCCATCTAATTCCAATCCTTTAATCCGTCCCTCAATCTTTCCTTCGGCATATCTAGTTGCAGGAAGTTCAGTGTAGACAAAATTCTCCAGTCTGCTGTCCCAGAACTGAGTCAATTTCTGTATCTTTGGCGATTCCATCAGTGAATTATGCCATGATGCATAGTCTTTGTATTGAACCCTTAGTGGAGGCAATAATTTGCTTTCGTACAGACTTACAAAATCTCTGGTGAAAATATTCGTGGAAATTCCATCACAAATGATGTGATGGATGTCAAACAACAGTATGTTTTTTTGCTCCTGTAACTTAATAAGATTTACTCTAAACAGTGGGGCATGATTCAAATCGAAAGGCTGGATAAGTTGCTTGATGAGGTCGTCGACGTTTTTCTCATCTGCTTCAATATAGTTAATTGTAATGTTAGCTCTCTGATAAATTCTCTGTACGGGCACTCCATCAATTAACTCTAAGGTGGTTCTTAGCACCTCATGACGTTCCCCTAATCTTTGAACCGCCTTTTCTAATCGCGCTTTATCCAGTTCACCTTCAAGGACAATAGCTGCTGGCATATTGTATGCAGTAGAGTTTTGATCCATCTGCCACATAACATAGATTCTCTTTTGAGAAGATGAAACCGGATAGTAGTCCATCTCTCCTAAAGGTTCGATTGCAGTATACATGTTTTGCTCCACCTGGTGAATATACTGAACCAATTCTTTTACCGTCGGCGATTTAAAGACCTGACTAAATGGTACTTCTACATTTAATTCCTTATGAATCTTTGAAATCAGGATTGTGGCCTTTAATGAATGACCGCCCATTTCGAAGAAATCATGATTTACTCCAATGCCTTCTAACTCCAATACTTCTTCCCAAATTTCCACTAATTTTTCTTCAACTTTATTAGTTGGTGCTACATACTCTACTCCAGTGTCAATGGCACCTTCAGGTTCCGGCAAAACTTTCCGATCTATTTTTCCATTATTAGTAAGAGGTAATTTCTCCAACTGCATAAAACGCGCTGGAACCATATAATCTGGTAGTTCTTTGGAAAGATGAGTTCTTAACTCCGCCACTGTGATCTCTCTTTCAGCAACAATGTATGCACATAGATACATGGCTCCTTTGGAATCGACCCGGTCGATTACAACGGCTTCTTTTATCTCGCCATGCTTTAACAATTGTAATTCAATCTCTCCTGGCTCTACTCTATACCCTCTCAACTTAACTTGATTATCAATTCTACCGTGGAAAGTAATATTTCCGTCAGGTTGCCAACTTGCTAAGTCACCGGTCCGATAGATTCGCTCGTCAGACAAAAATGGATGTGAGACAAATTTTTCATTTGTGAGGTCCGGTCTATTAAGATACCCCCTGGCTAGACCAACTCCTGCCACACAAAGCTCTCCTGGTACACCTACAGGAGTGGGATTATTATCACGATCCAGAATATATACCTGGGTATTATAAATCGGCTTTCCGATGGTAGTTTTAGATATTTCGCATCTTGAAACCACCGAATCTACGGTCCCCTCAGTTGGTCCATAGTGATTAGTTAACTGATATCCCAGGGAAAGTATTTGATCCTTCAAAGTATCCTCTAGTTTATCCCCGGCAACTAGAACTCGATCCAGAGTTTCTGGTTTCTCGTCCTGAGTTAAAAGTTCTTTCAAGGTCATAGGTACAAACTGAGCAATATTGATCTTATTCTCACGAATAAATCTAATAAATTCTCTTCTATCCAGGGCATGCTCTTTTCTAATAATGCAAATAGTTGCACCAAAAACTAGAGGTGGAAAGATTTCGACGATAGACGCGTCAAAAGCGACATTACCCATATGGACAATCCTTCGACCTTTCTCCATAGAAAACATATCATGATAGAACTTAGAGATATTAACCACACCCTTATGTTCTAGCATTACTCCTTTTGGCTTACCTGTGGAACCGGAAGTGTACATTATATAGGCCAGATCATTGGGAGTATTTATATTTTTTAGATTTTCTCCATTTCCCTTATAGGTACTCTGATCTCCGAGGTCAATAATCTGTCCATCAAAATCAAGCTTGTCGGTCAACTGTTGATGAGTGAGCAAGATTCTGGCATTGCTATTCTCCAACATATACTTGATCCTCTCCAGTGGATAATCGGGGTCTATTGGCATATATGCTCCGCCAGCTTTAAGTACACCTAGAATACCGATCACCATATCAATCGAACGTTCAGCCATAATACCGAGAATCTCATCTCTGGTAACTTCCATTCCTCTTAACAAATGAGCCACTTGGTTTGTCCTTATGTTTAATTCACGATAGGTCATCTTTACACCCTCATAAATTAAAGCAATCTCATCGGGTGCCTGTTCAGTCCGTTGCACCACCAGTTCATGTATGGTTTTCTCTCGCGGAAAATCCATTTCTGTATCATTGAACTCATACAGTACCTGTTTTTTCTCTGCTTCAGAGAGGACATTAATCTGTGCAATTATCACTTTCGGCATTTCAGTGATTCTTTTTAAGATATTTACATAATGGTCGGCTAATCTTTTAATTGTCTGCTTTTTAAAGAGATCAACACAATACTCGAAACTGAACCGCAACCCATCAATTTCTTCAATGGCATCTAGGGTAATATCGAATTTTGAAATGTTAATCTCTATATCACATAGTGTTAAACATAAACCATCAGCTTGTATTTTATCATCTCTTAAATTTTGCAATGAAAAGGCCAAGTCAAATAAAGGATTCCGGCTGAGATCTCTCTTCAACTTCAGTTTCTCTACCAGTTCTTCAAACGGATAATCTTGATTGTCAAAGGCTTGTAAAGTGTTCTCTCTAACCTCACTAAGGAAATCCAAAAACATCTTATCACCAGTTGGCGTATTTCTTAGTGTCAGCATATTTACGAACATAC
The DNA here is from genome assembly GCA_030627905.1 of Halanaerobiales bacterium. Classification (GTDB taxonomy): domain Bacteria; phylum Bacillota; class Halanaerobiia; order DY22613; family DY22613; genus JAGMES01. Next base: position 1,615 of record DAOVRZ010000131.1, on the reverse strand, counting down.
CAATAATATTTTGCAGATCAGCATGACGCCTACCAGCTATTGGAGAACCTATGACAAAATCATTTTGTCCAGTATATTTGTACAAAAGCACATAATAAGCTGACAGCAGTAACATATACAAAGATGAACCTGTTTCAACTGCCAGTTTTCGTAGTAGAGTCGCCAACTCTCCATCAATCGCTATCTCAATCCGATCTCCCTTAAAGCTCTGAATGGATGGACGCGGGTAATCGGTTAGCATGTTAAGTGCTGGAATTTTACCCACAAATGTATCTAACCAGAACTTCTCCTGCTTTTTGATAACATTGTTTTTGAAGAATTCATTCTGCCATACAGAGAAGTCCTTATACTGGATTCGTAACTCAGGGAGATGTCTATTCTCATACAGAGCAACAAACTCCTTAATCAGACGATCCATAGATACTCCGTCAGAAATAATATGATGCATATCAAAGAGCAAAAAGTGCTTCTCCTCCGTCAATTTAGCCAGCCCGACGCGCAACAGAGGAGGCTGACTTAAATCAAATGGGTGAACAAAACATTTTATTACCTCGTCGATTCCATTCTCTGTAGTAGATATGTAGTTAATTTTAAAATCTAAATCTTGATGTATTATTTGCACAACCTGATCATCTACAACAGAAAAGGAAGTTCGCAGAGTTTCATGTCTTTGTACGAGTGCCTTAAAGATTTGCTCAAATCGTTCTCTGTCAAGATTACCTTCCATCAGCACTGCACCAGGCATATTGTAACTTACTCCATCCCCTTCATACTGACACTGTAAGTACAATCTTTTTTGAGCCGATGAAGTAGGATAAAATTCTTGCTCCTCAACGGGTTCAATGGACGAATATACTGTCTCAGAACAACATGCGAAATATTGCGTAAGATCCTTGATGGTCGGGCGTTTAAAGATTTCACTTAATGGTACATCAATATTTAAAGTTTTATGGATTTCAGAGGTCAACACAATAGCCTTTAGGGAGTGACCGCCTAGATCAAAATAGTTATCATTGATTCCAATCTGCTCCCGACCTAATACCTCTTGCCAAATTTGTACTAGTTTTTCTTCCATCTCATTACGGGGAGATTCGTATTCCGTACCTAATACCATACTACCTTCTAGTTCCGGAAGTGCCTTGCGATCTACCTTTCCATTTGCATTTAATGGCAGTTGATTTAACTGTACGAAGCAGGAAGGAACCATATACTCTGGTAATTGATTCAACAAAAATTTCCTTAACTCTCCTACCGTAACTTCCTGATCTGCCACTACATAAGCACATAAGTATTGGACTCCCGCACCATCTTTCCTATTTAGGACAACCGCTTCTTTGATGGCAGGGTAGTTTAATAACTGATGTTCGATTTCTCCTAGTGCAGCATAGCTTAATTAAACCCTATATTTTAAAACATATATTCTAAAATATAGACATTATTTTATATGCGTAGATTTTTTTCATTAAATCAATATTTTTACATTTAGAAATAAAAAACTTTGTTTAATGTTTTTAGGAATTTCTTTATTTTGGAAGGTTTTGCAGATTACTCACATAAAACTTTTCCAGAATATGTCCATTTAAAAGGTTTTGCTAAATGTTCATTATAATAGCAT
>DAOVRZ010000110.1:0-19183 GCA_030627905.1 Halanaerobiales bacterium | reverse complement strand
TGCATTTCGAGCATCAATACCTAACTCACGATATCCCTGAAAAAAACTTTCTTGAAAGCTTAAACCAAAAATAATCAACATAAAACATACTGAAAGAAGAACAAAAAACTTTAAGTTTCTTTTTTTATGCCTAAATATTCCGCGAAAAATTAATTTTAAATATAACATATTTGACCCCTCTTTAAATTATTTAATTTTCATACCAATGCTGTTGCTACAAAATAATCCCTCTCAAATTTTACGCTCATTTTTATTGAGTATTTTAAGTTATCAAGATATAAACTATATTGCTCGTCATTAACATTAGGATCGATATTTACGGAAATTTTATTAAATCCAATGGAAATCCCAATACCCATAGCTTTACTAATAGCTTCCTTTTGTACCCAGGCTTTATAAACAGAGCGTAATTGATTGAATTTATCATATTTTCTATACAAAGCCATTTCCCTAGGGGAAAAAATACTTTTAGCTAAAAGAGAAAATTTAAGCTTTGGATTTATTTTTTCTATATCTACACCAATATCTCCGCTTTTTACTATACCCACAAGGAGATATTCTTTTGAATGAGAGATATTAAAATCAAAATTTAAATAACCATTATTAGAAATAAATGGCTTTCCATTAGCATTATAATTATATTTTAATTCATGAGGAATCATATTTAAAAAGCTACTAATTATAATACGAGTAATGCCTTTACGTAAACAAAATAAACATTTGGTTTTTTCAAATTTTATTTCTTCACTTCTTCTACTTTCTTCATCAGAAAGACATCTTTTAATATAATTAATATATTTATAATACTCTTGGACGTCAATAAGCCATGTATAATGATCCGCTATATCTGTTTTTTTGAGAGAGAAAATTTGATCTTGAATTTTTTGCAAATTCATAGGAATTCCTCGCCCACCTTCTATTACGTATTTCAGTTGTAGATAAATTTTATCCCATATATGAATAGCTCCTTATATTAAAGATTTGTGGATAATTACTACCTATCTCTACTATAAGGAGTCTCTAGTTAAAGCCGAAATAATAACTATGTTTTATTTTTTGAGGATTCCATTACTGCTCCGAATAAACAATAATAGGATAGTTGAATAGTTAGATTTTTTTTTATCTTTTTTATGAAAATCAACCATAGAATATTGAATGTAACCATTACTTTTTAATTGGTCTTGTCCTGTTTCATACATTTGTTTTTGCTTATCATAAGTTTCAGAATTGTGTTTCTTATCAAAGAAAGGATAAGTTGTTATATGAGGAACCCCAAGCTCTATTGCTTTTTTAACATCATTAATATAATCATTTAGATGCTGACCCTCATGTCCAAAAAGCAAATCTATACTATAATTAAATTTAATTTTGGTTAAATATTTACATATTTCCTCGGAAATATCAGATCCATGATTCCGATTATAAAATTTAAGACTATCATTATTAAATGATTCTACTGCTCACACCTTTTGGTCAATTTAAATTTTAGAACAATTTAAAAGTTAAAACAAGTTAAATTCTTTGTTTAATTCTTCAACTACTTTCTTAGGGCCCATAGAATTTAGAAAAGATTGGCTATATTTTTCTAGACTTTCTTGCAAACTTTTATTAGTAATTATTTCGATACATTTTTCTCGTAATTTTTTTACTTCTACTTTCTTTTCTAAATAAACGATGCCACAACCACATTTTTGAATGAGCAATCCATTGCTCTTTTGTTCAGCAGTAAAAGGATAAATCAATAATGGTGTTTTATATAGAATAGAATCACTAATGCTATTAAAACCGCCATGAGAAATAAATAAAACAGATCGTTTTACAACTTTTCGATATTCTTCTAAACTTAAATTGTCATAAATTTTTATGTTATCAGGCAAATTTTTTATGTTAACTTTATTATTTTTCGCTCCCCCAAACGAGATAACAACTTCATAACCAAGATCTTTGGTGGCTTCAATACAGTCATCCCAAAAGGTTTCACTAGTAGCTATAGTTCCTAAACTAACAAATATAGTATCCTTTACTTTTGGCAATTCACTATCTTCAATATGAGCAGGGCCAATAAATTTTACGTTATCAGGATACTCATTTCCGCCTGGATGAAATTCTTTTGAAGTCATAACAATAGAAAATTTTCCACGATCAGCCATCATATTCCACGGTTTGTCAATGATTTTACCATATTGTTTTTCAAGTTTTTTTATCATTCTCATAAATTTAATCGTAAACGGAAAATACAATACCATGCTTTTAAATATATCAAAAGCAAAGGATGGTAAATTTTTGATAAGAATGGAATCGCCCATAAAGGATGAGAAAAAGAAAGCCATAGGAACATTATAATACTGAGCAGCAATTTTTCCCCAAATTGCGAGTGTATCACAGATAATTAAATCTGGTTTTTCTTTATTTACTTCTTCTAGAATAAAAGGCATTATCTTTTCAGTTAATGTGTAGAATACATAAAATATGGCTGAAAATTCTTTATGCAGACTTGGATCATCAGCTAAAGCGTTGTAATAATCCACAAAATTATCAGGATATTTACGTAGATCAATATTATCTAGCCCTTTAAATTTTGGAAAATACCTATCAAAAGTATAATAAATCAATTTAACATCTTTTTCTGCTAATTCCTTACACATATTAATTTGCGGATTGACATGACCAGAAACTGGAAAATTAATAAACAATATCTTTTTCAAGAATTTTTTCCTCCTTTTGCGCCATCTCATTCTCTAATTCTCTCATTAGCATTGTTGCTTGATAGAGTTGGTCAAATGAACCGGCATCAGTCCATTTAGAGTTAAGTATTCCATATGTAAGCATCCCTTGTTCTGCATAGGTATGTAAAACATCAGTAGTTTCATATTCATTTCTCGAACTCTTTTTCAATTTTTTAATTAATGAAAAAACTTCAGGCTTGAAAATCCATAAACCTGTATTAATATAATTTGAAAATGGGACCTTAGGCTTTTCGACTAATCTCGTAATACGATTACCTTCAAACTCAACAACACCGTATTTTGAAGGATTTTCTACTTCAGTGATCAATATTTTTGCATCAAACTCCTTTTTTTCTTCTTCAAAATCATCGATAAAACTTTTAATATTCTCAACAACTATGTTATCGCCGAGAATTACCATGAAATCTTCATCTTTTGCAAATTCTTCTGCGCATAATAATGCTGCTCCAGTACCTTCGTTTCCCTCTTGGATTTCATAGTGAAGATTTACTCCCCATTCTTTTCCTGTTTTAAGAAGTCTGAAAAAATGCCCTAGGTATTCTCCAGATGTTACTATAAGAATTTCTTTTATGCCGACTTTTGCTAATGTTTCAATTGGATAATGAATCATTGGTTTTTTATATACTGGCAATAAATGCTTATTAGTAACTAAAGTTAAAGGATGCAATCTTTTCCCATGACCGCCTGCTAGGATAACACCACGCATAAATATCACCTCACTAATAATTTTTAAACCATTCTAATCTCCGAACATCATAACCGCAGTAGAAATATATCATAGTTCATTGCTCTTTAACTGTTACCTAACCCTTATCTTAATTCAATCTAATCGCTTTTTTTGTTTCCCCAGAACCCTTTAATATATCTTTTGTCCATATTGTCTTTTAATTTTCTCCAATATTCAGGATGATTGACATACCATTCTACTGTCTTTTTAAGCCCTGTTTCCAAATCATATTCTGGTTTCCAACCAGTACTTTTCATTTTACTAATGTCCAAACTATATCTAAGGTCATGACCTGGTCTATCAGCTACATATTTGATACATGATTCATTTTTACCGACTAATTCTAAAATCATTTTAGTTAATTCTAAATTGGTGCATTCCTGATTACCACCAATATTATAAACCTCACCGTTTTCACCATTGTGTACTAAGTGATAAATAGCACTACAGTGGTCATCTACATATAACCAATCTCTGATCTGATTTCCTTCCCCGAAAATTGGCACTTGCAATCCATCAACTAAATTTGTTATAAAAAGAGGAATTACTTTTTCTGGATACGCCCAAGAACCATAATTATTTGAAGCACGAGTGATGATAACAGGTAGTTCAAAAGTTGCAAAATAACTATAAGCTAACCGTTCACCACCTAGTTTTGATGCAGAATATGGATTGCGAGGTTTTAATTCAGATTTTTCAGTAAAACTACCCTCTAAAATCTGACCATATACCTCATCTGTTGAGATTTGAATAAACCGTTCAATTGAATTCTTATTGGCTAATGCATTTTCCAGAAGAACATGAACCCCAAGAACATCAGTTTTAAGAAAAGATTGTTTATCTTGAATAGAACGATCCACAGCAACTTCAGCAGCAAAATTAACTACAACATTGACACCCTGCATTGCAAGTTTAACTACATTATCATCACAAATATCCCCATGAATAAATTCAAAATCATCTCTATCAACAAATTCTGCAAGATTGTCCATATTCCCAGAATAGGTTAATTTATCTAAAACTCTAACATTAATATTCTCTTCATGATTGTAAAGATAACGAACAAAATTTGAACCGATAAAACCTGCACCACCGGTAATTAAATATTGTCTCATTTTAATCACATCCACCTTCAATTTAATATTTTTTGAAAACTAATGTAGCATTATGTCCACCAAAACCAAATGAGTTTGACAAAGCTGCGCGAATATTCATTTCTCTAGCTTGATTTGGAACAAAATCAAGATCTAATTCAGGATCAGGATCATTCAGATTAATGGTTGGTGTAACCATATTATTACGCATACTTAATATAGTTACAATACCTTCAATAACTCCAGCAGCACCAAGGGTATGTCCATGCATTGATTTTGATGAAGATATAGCTAATTCTTTTGCTCTTTCACCAAAACATTCTTTTATACCAAATGTTTCATATTTATCATTTAAATTGGTAGATGTTCCGTGTGCATTAATATAATCAATTTCATCACAATTTACTCCTGCATCAGCCAAAGCCATTCTCATAGTTTTTGCCATTCCAACCCCATTTTCTTTAGGAGCAACAACATCAGTCGCTTCACTTGTAAGTGCATACCCGGCAAGTTCGACGTATATTTCTGCATTTCTCTCACGAGCACTTTTTTCTGATTCCAGTACCACTACCCCAGCACCTTCGCCCATTACGAAGCCATCCCGTGTACTGCTAAAAGGGCGGCATGCTGTTTCCGGGGAGTCATTTCTAGAAGACATAGCCAATATTTGATTAAAACCTCTTATGTACTCAGGATCAATATGCGAATCAGTCCCGCCTGCAATAACAACATCCGCAATACCTGATTTAATCATTTGATGGCCTAATCCAATAGCGTATGCAGAGGTAGCACAAGCTGTAGAAACATTAAAATTAGGCCCTTCCAAACCATACTGGATAGTTATCCAAGCACTTGGTGCATTTGGCATAGATTTAACAATAATATGAGACTCTGATTGGTTTCGCTCTACATCATTATATGCAGTAGTGATTACACCCATAATTACTGCAATTCGAGTTCTATCATAATTATCAAAATCGATACCACTATTCTTAATGGCTTCATCTACTGCAACCATTGCCATTCTCGTTGTCCTAGTCATTTTTTTTCTATCTCTTCGTGGAATTATCTTTTTAGCAACTTCCTCGAATTCTGGGCCAACCTCTGCAGCAATCTGAGTTTCTAATTCACTTGGATCAAACAAAGATATTCTTTTAACACCAGGCCGACCCGCTACTAAATTATCCCAAGTTGTCTTTACATTTGCACCAAGTGCAGTCACCATCCCTAGTCCAGTAATAACAGTTTTATTCTCACTACTCATTTACTTTCCCCTCCTTTAAAATACCTACAAATATTAATTAATAACAGAAGATAAATCCATTAGTTGATAAAGAGGATCTTGCTTTTTTTGGTAACTCTCTGAAAGACAACTCATAATTTTTTCTTTCCCCACTCGTTTAAACATACTAATTGGATCTTCAGATAATCCCAAAACTTCCTGAACAGCTTCTTTAATTTCATCTTTTTTAACATAACCATTATGTATTAAGAAAGCTAGTTCATTGATAAGCAAGCTCTGTAACCTTAATACAATATTTTGTTTATAATCATCTAACTCAGTTTCTTCAATTTTTTGAAGATCTACTGGATGTTCTTTCTCATAGTCTAAAAGACCTTTATTTCCTGGCCCTCCTTGATAGGCCTCTTCCATCAATTTTTTGCCTAAAATATAAAATGGAGTGTAAAGATTCCTATAACGATCATTCATAAAATTATCAAAACTTTGAAGAATAATATTTATACCAGTAGAATCAATAATTTCAAATAATCCATAGGTCATCAGATTATCTTTTAACACCTTATCGATTTCTTCGATTGTTAAATATTTCTCTTCATAGATTAAATAGATTTGAGATATCATAGTTAAAAGCATATTAGACAAAATCATATTTGCTTCTTCTTTAAGCTCAAGGATACTCTTATCAACCTTTGTTATTAAATCTTTAACTATATCGATATATTTTTGTCCAGTAAATTTCGTTTTATTAATCTCAACAGTCTTTGTAATCTTTATAGGATAAAAGAAATGTAGTCCTAGACATCGATCTTTTTTATTACATTTTTCAAAGATAACTTTCAATGGTATCGAAGAAGTATTCGTTGCCAAAATACACTCTGGTTTTACAATAGATTCTATCTCTTGAAAAATTTCTTTTTTAAGTTCTCTATCTTCAAAAACTGATTCAATAACAAGATCACAGTTTTCTAAAAAAGATAAATCACTTGAAACAATGAAAGATTCCATCTTTTTTTCATATGCAGCATCTGTTATATAACCTCGTTTTCGCATTTTCCGTAATTGTTTTTCAATTGACGCAGTTAATTTTTCGACATCTTCAGAATTCTTACATTTCAAAACAAGGTTATCATAATACTGGAAAAAGTGATTAAATATTTCTCTTCCCATCTTTCCTTCTCCAATAATTCCTATTTGCATATTTCAACTCCCTCCTGAGAAATTTATAATCCCAAGGAATTTCCATAGATAGAGAAAAACTTTTGAGTTGCTTTTCCACTTGTCTTGTACAGTTCTGTAAGCTTAGCATAAAAATCTCGTTCTGAAAGTTTTGTTTTTGTAACAGCATTAGTTAGATTATAATAATCAAAATCTGTAATAACTATTTCATCCTTTAATTGTTCCCATTGTTCTGTTCCAGGGAACGGTGTTAAAATAGTGAAGCCTGAGTGATAAATTGGATTTTCCTCAACAAAACGACCCATTCTCTCAAAATCTTTTTCATCATAATCTGGACGGACAATATAGTTTCCGTTTACATTAATGCCAGCTTCATTTAATATTTTTAGTGCTATTTTAGTATTTTCAATGGAATTATCTTTACCGTATTTTTTAAGTTCCTCATCACTTGTAGCCTCAAGACCGCAAATTGTTACCTTCAATCCAGCTTTTGCCGCTAATTGCATGAGTTCAGGATGTTTTATTACTGTATCTGTTCTTACATCAGCAACATAGTAATGCTCATCCAATCCTTCTTCAATAATTCTGGTAAACAATTCTCTTGCTGCATGAATATTCCCAAAAGTATGAGCATCACAAAAACGAATTATAGGATATTTATCTAATAATTTTATTTCTTCAATGACAGAATCTACACTTCTAGAATAATATCGACCATTTAACATTTGCCATATATAACAAAAATTACATTTATGTGTACATCCTTGAGAAGTACTTAAGTAAGTAATCTCTTTTTTCATTTGAGGAATAATATATTTATATTTATCAGTCAAAGATCTATCAGGTATAACAGTATCAAATAAATAATTTTCTTTGAATTCTTTATAACTTATTTCACTTAAAGATTTAGTATAATAAAGGCTGTTTCCTCTATTTATAGCAAGACCAGGTATTTTTGAATAATCTGCATTTTCTCTATTCTTTTTAAACTCTTGAACTATTTGATAAAAACTTGATTTTCCGTGACCAACAGTTAGTATATCAACTTTTGAGCCAATGAATCCTTCAGGACATGCAGTAACATGAATCCCGCCCATAACGATTAGAATTTTGTTATTAATTTGTTTTACAATTTCCAATGATTTTAGTACAGAATTATATTGAGCAGTTAAACAAGTAAAAGCAACAATATCAGGTTTAAAATCGTTAATTTCTTTACTAAGTCCCTCTATGTGATCATAACTATGATCTGCATCAAGTTCAGCTTTTTGATCAAGAATAACAACATTTTCATTAGGAAACATTGCTGCCAATTCATTTAATGCTAAAGGTGGTCCTACTAATGTTCGTTTTGAAATCGCTTTCCTTCCTTCTTCATCCGCATATTCAAACATTCTAAACTTATAAGGAATCTGTGGGTTTACAAGCAAAATATTCATTTTATTCCCCTCACTTATATTAATATTAGTGTCGGACTTAGTTCATTATTTTTCAAATTATTTTCCCTTACCAAAGCCCTTAAATCAATTAATAACATGCTTTACAAATTAGCAATTGGGCTTTGGTAAGAGTAACTCCATATTATTCAGCATATCGTAGAGTAAATCCAGCTTGCATAAACTTACTTACTTCCATTACAAAACTAAATACTAAATCATCATTCTTGAAGCTATTTTCTTTTAACAAATTGTGAATAGAAATTAAAGCAGCAGGTGGTCCTGTATAACCAGTATCTTGAATTGCAATGTGGAATTTATCTTCAGGGATATCTAATTCAACACATTCTTGTTTGATATGTTCACAAACAGCTTTAGATGGCATATTTACTACAAAATACTTCAGGGTAGAGAGGTCAAGCTTCTGGATATCAATCATTCTCTTTAATGCATTATAAAAAATTGTATAACCATTTTCGTCAAACGCAAATTCACGCATTTTATTTAAATAAATCTGCCTTACATGATGATTACCATTTTCATAGTCAACCAAAGGATTATTGTAATGGTAAGGATAATTATTACCCATTGCTGAAGCTTTATTTCCTCCAGCAGACTCAATATAGGTATTTTCTAAGAAAAAACCAGTTTTCTTTTCATCTACAGCTGATAAAACGAAAGCTCCAGCGCCATCACATAGATACCAGCGCAAAAAGATATCTTCTTTAGTAACTTTCTCTTGGTTATAAAACTCTGGAATAAAGCAAGAGCTTGAAATGTTTGAAGAAACAACCAAGGCATTCTTATACTCTCCAGATTTTAAAAGTGAATGAGCTAATTTAATAGCTTTATAAATAGATGTACAATTGGAATGAATATGAAATTCACCACAAATATCAATGCCTAATTCTTCTTGTATTCTTGTTGAAATCGGAGGCATTTGATGAGAATACGCACCCGCATACACTAAAAGATCAATATCCTTAGCTTCAAGACCTGCATCTTCTAATGCTAACTTACCAGCTTTTACAGATAAACTTAAATTATCTTCATCAAAAGTCCTAGTCTTATTATTAAATGCGTAATGACAATAATCAACTCCAAGCATTTCTTGCATTATAGGTTGAATTCGATCTATCCACTTCATAATTTTCTCAGGCGCGTTAGTAAATTTGCCAAGATAATCGTTAATTTCTTCAAATTTTATAGGTTCACCTGGAAGATATGCACTTGTCCCACGGAGCATTACATTTTTCTCCATAATATTCCCTCCTCATATGTTGTTAGACGTCTTACAAACTTTATTGTATTCGGTAATATACTTTTCGATATATTTCTTTGAATACATCTTTTCATTTTGCAGAATAAATTTCATTAACCCCTCACAATACGGTAAAAGCTCTTTTTTGCTGACAATTCCATCAACTAAGCCTATTTCCATGGCTTCTTCAACAGATAAGATTTCGCCATTAAACACCAATTCAAGAGCTTTTCCAAGACCAACTAATTCTAGAACCCTCAAAGTACCAGTAACTCCTGGCAAAAAACCAAATGTTGATTCTGGAAGACCCATTAGACTGTTTTTACTACAAATACGGATATGACTACATAAAGCTAATTCCATTCCTGATCCAATACACATTCCTTTAATAGCACTTATAACAGGGATGTCAAGACTGTTAAAATAATTAAACGTCGCACGGTTTTCCAAATACCATATGGGATAGCCAACTAAATTATCATTACTATCAAGTTTACTTTGAGTGGCGACAATTTCTTTTAGCTGATCTACATCAGCTCCTGAACTATAAGTTCTTCCTTTACCAGTTATTATGATTCCCTTGACCTTAGACTGACTAATATACTCACGAACCATGAAAATTAGTTCTTTTAAAAACAAAGCAGTCGTTTTATTAGCAGGGGGATCGTTAATAACAAGATAGCCAATATTATCTTTTTCTTCAAAATAAACTTTATTTAATTCAATTTTCATCTCATATCCTCGTTTTTATAATATTCTTTAACAATTAATTCACAAAACTGTTTAGATTCCTGTTCTAATAATAATTCTCGATTATGATTCAATCCAAGATGTGTGTAATGTTTAAAGCATTTTAATATTGATTTAATTTGATTCATATTCTTATTTTTCAATAATTTAGATATATATTTTCTTACTTCACTTAACATATCATCCATATCAATAATTTTATTTATTAACCCTATTTTATAAATCTCCTTCGAATGCAAAGTCGTTTTGAGTAAACTCTTATATCCGTCTATATTTCGTTCATTTCCCATGAGCAATTGGCAACGCTCTTCAAAATTAAAAATAAATACCGATTCATCATCAGGAAATTCGATAGAAAGATTATCTCCACCCAAACGGATATCACATGTCATAAATAATTCTAGCAAATCTCCAGAACAATAGTTATTTATTACTCCAATTGTAAGGACGATTAGGGATTTTAACCATTTATACAACTCTACTTTTTGATCATTGGTTTGCGCATTATCCTGTCCAGTCCAAATAATAAGCAAGACATTAATTTTATCTTCGACGATATTTTTTTCAATTACATCCTTATGTTTAAAAATATCATTTAAGTTGTTGATATTTAAAAAAGCAGTAGCATCCTGAATCAGCAGATTAGATTTTCCTTTTTCTATAATCATACTATTACCTCGTATCCAATTCATTTGTAATGAAATCAGGAATTTCATGTACGATTCTATCGGTGGACACAAAAAGCATTTTTACAATTGCTTTTGCTGCCTTCTTATTTGTGTCTTCTAAATAGATATCTTGTTTAGCTACCAAATAATCACCTTCATAATGCCATTTACTTTTAACAACTGCTTTATCAAATACATTTAATTCTCTAATATATCTAATATTTGTTTCAATGACTATAGCCTGAAGTGAATTGCTTCTCATATAATCAAGCCATTTTGTATCGTTAAAAAATTTCCAACGGGCTTGTTCTAAATATCTTATATAAACTGCATTATTAACATGATTAAATGAGTCTAACTCATAACCTCGTACTTCGAAGGAATACTCATTTTTCATAAGTAGAATTTCCCTTTCTTTTTTTAGTTTCAATAAGTAAATTCTTTTTTAAAATTTTATACCGCCAATTCATAAATTTAATATGATTCGGTGCTAAAAATATGGAATAATATAAATGAATCAACTTATTTCGTCCAGTAAGATGATGTGGATCTCCAAATACTATTCCATCTTCTGTTTGAGTAAAAGTAAAACTAGCATTACCTTTCAATGGACCATCTGACGATATAAATTCAATAGACTTATTCGGTATTACTTTTACTACCTTTAATTTATAGTAAAAAAATGGTATCGTAAAACGAATTGTTCCAGTACACCCTACATCAAATTTTTCTTTATCAAAACTTAACCAGCAAAACGGAAAAAAATTAAACCATTTAGTGAATTTTTTTATATCATAAATGTGATCGAAAACATCCTCACGAGAAGCTTCATCTGATCTAATTAGGGTGGAAGAATTAATATACGCTTCTTTTTTGATCAAAGAAAATAGTTTCCTAATCATTTTAATATTTGAAACCTCCCTACATATTTTTAGCTAAGTCTGCAAACATTTTTCCTTCTTTTTCCATAGCCTCTTTTTCTGTATCGAAAATCGAATTGTTTACAGATTGTATGATATATCTTATTTGATGTAGTGACTTATTTTGAGTTAAATCATCTATAAATTTCAAAGCAGCAGATAAATGCTCTTTGGTCGGAACAACCTTGTCTACTAAACCTATTTCTAAAGCTTCCTCGGCAGAAATTGTTCGTCCAGAAATAATAATCTCTAATGCTTTATTTTTACCAATAGTTTTCGGCAGTCGAATAGTTCCAGCAAATCCTGGCAATACACCAAGATTGGATTCAGGTAAGGCTAATACTGCACTAGTCGTACATATTCTGAACTGACAACTTAAAGTAATTTCCAATCCTGCTCCAAAGCAAGCCCCACTTACTGCAGCTACAGTAATAATCGGTAATGTCTCTATATAATTTAGAATTTCCTTACCTTTCTTTAGGGCTTCACTTAAGAGATCAGGATTATTGCGATTCTCTTTTATGTAATCAATATCTGCCCCGGCAGAAAAATGTCTACCTTTTCCGGTAATTATTAATCCCTTTAGTTCTTCCTTTGATAGCCATTTTTTTAAACAGTTCAAATCCAAAAACTCCGGTTGATGAATTTTATTCTGCCTTCCATTATCAATTGTTAGAATCCCAACTTGGTTTCTTGTTTGAAAGGAAACTATTCCGGATGTTTTTTGTTCAGAATACGATTCCATACATTATTCACCTAAATTAATAATATCATTTTCATGCTGATAAATCAGAAAAGAAGTTTCTACTACCTCTCCAAGTGTCTCTGCTGGTTTCTTAAGTAAATATTTTCCGATGGTTTGAAGCTGAATATTTAACTCATACTTCTTTTTCATTACTTCAACGAGCTCAACAAACAATAAGGAATCTCCATCTAAGTCATCCATAATAGTCATTTGATCATTTAATTCCTCTACTTCAACTTCACACTCCTCAGCGAAAAACTCGTAAACTAAGGCTTTGATTTCTTCTTTAATTTCAGGTGTTAAATTTCTCATCTCATCATCCTCCTAATAATTTTATGACTCTTTATTTCTTTATTTAAATTTTCAATGTTTATTAAGATATATTTACAGTAAAGCTTAAAAAAATTACATTATTCACCCAAATTAATAATATCATTTTCATGCTGATAAATCAGGAAAGAAGTTTCTACTACTTCTCCAAGTGTTTCAGCTGGCTTTTTAAGTAAATACTTTCCAATAGTCTGTAACTGGATATTTAATTCATACTTCTTCTTCATTACTTCAACGAGTTCAACAAACAGTAAGGAATCACCATCTAAGTCATCCATAATAGTCATTTCATCTTTTAATTCCTCTACTTCAACTTCGCACTCCTCAGCGAAAAACTCATAAACTAAGGCTTTGATTTCTTCTTTAATTTCTGGTGATAAATTTCTCATGTCATCATCCTCCTGAATAGTTTTATTTATTTTTAGTTGACATTTCTTCCTTTTGTTTTTTATACTTCTTTATATCACTTTTATCTTTTAACTCAAGAAGTCGGCGTAGTAATGAAGAAATTAAAAAGCTTTTAATCTTATCGGAGAATGTAAATTTAACATTCAACACGATATTATTTTCCTGCAATAACTCTTTTACTGTTTTTGCATCTCCACTATTTATTATCTTTGTTTTTTCAACATAATCATCTAAACCCAATTCTAAAAACCGTTTAACTGTTGGTACGCCTTCTCTGTTCACTCCTCTAAACTTAAAATATTCTGGAAGCATACCTGGCTCATCACGTTCTTTAAAAGTCGTATCTTCAAGATACCAGTCCTCAATATCATCCTCTTTTTTACGTTCAGACCATTTATAATCTTTTAATTCAAGCCCACAATTTACATTAAAAGCATTTTGCAGTTGATAGATCCGTTCAGATGCATTAAATACATCTTCATCGGTTACATCAAGATTATATAAGCCATTCATGATATCAGCAAAATCCTGAAAATATCCAACACCCATATTTGGAAGACCATGGATTGCAAAAATGCATATTCCAAGAGAATCAACAGCATATTTATAATTTTCGTGCCACCAAACAACACGGCCTTTTCTCTCAGAGGTAGCCATTTCTTTTTTTGCATCTATTCCAAAAACGTACTTGGCAACGAGTTGTGCAGAATATCCTCCAGAAAGCATTGTGAAAGGAAAATCTCTTAAGTGATCTCCACCCCTTGTGGAAGTAAGATAACCTAATGACCAAGCCATTCGCTCTCTTGATTGTGTTCCAGTATAAGATTTCTTAATACAAAAAGTATAGTCTTCAGCATTGAATTTTTTAGCTGTTCGATAAGCACCATCTGCAAGAATATCTCCAATACCTTCACGTTTAGCCATCTTTTGCATTAACTCTTCAATAACATCCGTGTCACCAAACTTAACTATTTTTCCATCGACATCACTTTTTGTTAGAATGCCTCGTTCCTGGAGTTCCATTATTAACCCGATTACACCAGCAACTTCAATAGTATCTACACCAAGATAATCAGTGAGTAATTTTAAATGTATGATACCAGCCCAGTTATATACACCAAGACTTGGACCAAGGCTTGCAACTGTACCATAATCTATCCGTTCACCTTTTTCTCCTTTATATTTTCCTTCTCTTATTTCATATGCTTTTGCACATGCAACAGGACAGGCATAACATGGTACAGTTTTAGTAACATGATCAACCTTAAAAGGAGCAACAAAAATATTTTTGATTTCTTCACCACATCCTGTTTTACAGTTTTCAACAGGAACATGTCTGTCTTTGTTATATGTTTCCACCAGGAAATTTGTTCCATTTAGAGTTCCCATCTTAGAAACAACTGAGCCACGGATAGATTTATTCCATATTTTTCTAATTTCTCCGATTTTCTCTTTGTCGTAAACCGGAGGAGTGCATCTCTTCTTTTCAATTACGATCGCTTTTAAATTTTTTGAACCCATGATGCAACCCATACCCATACGTCCAGCAGCATGAGATTTGGACATAATTATATTTGCGAAAAGAACAAGGTTCTCTCCTGCAGGTCCAATACAGGCTACTTCACAACCTTTACCATGACGTTCTTCTAAAATATCCGTTACTTCCTCGGTCCAGGTGCCCCATATATCAGAGGCATCTAAAATTTGAATTTCTCCATCTTTATTAATCAATACATATACAGGGTTTTCTGATTTTCCAGTAAAAACTAAGTGGTCAATTCCAACACCACGCATTCTTAAAGTAAAATCGCCTCCTACATTTGCATCTCCAAAAATGTCAGTCAAAGGACTTTTTGCAGTTATAGTACACCGGTTTCCCGCTAATAAACCGGTCCCAACAGCTGGGCCAACTCCAAAAATGAGTACATTTTTTTCTGACAAAGCATCATGATACATTGCTTCTGATTCATAAAGAATCTTAGTATTTATCCCAGTACCACCAATATACTTTTTTCTCATCTCAGGAAGTATTTCTTTCTGAAATACTTTTTTATTGGACAAATCAATATAAGCTATGTTATTATCTTTTCTCTTCATCATTTTATCTTCTCCATTACTTTTTTTGCTTTTCCTTTTGACTTTACTAATTTAGTATAAGTGAGAAACTTACAATCCGTGTTGATTAATTTTGAGAATTTTGTAATAGTCCTATCCAAACTTATTTCTACAAAACTCTCGATTCCCATATCAATAATTGTTTCTATAGAAGTTTTCCAATACATTCGACTTGCCATGTTTCTAACAAGCTCTTTCTTCAAATCAAAAGCTTCCTGGATAATACGCTGATCAAAACTTGAGATTATAGGTATTTTACTATCCAAAACTTGTAATTGTGCCACAAATTTAGCTAGTTTTTCTATCCCTCTTCCGGCGTAATGGGAGTGAAAAGCAAACGGAGCATTTACATTCTTAACCTTTAATGCACCTTCTTTTTCTGCTGTTTCCATCACTTTTTCAACACCGATAAGGCTTCCAGAAATAACAATGCAAAGCTCATTATTTTCGCTGGCTACCTCAACACAATCCTTTAAGCAATGACTCTGTATTATGTTTTCAACATCTTCGCAGGTCATTCCGACAATAACTGCCATTGCTTCTTCTTCCCTAGCAGCAGATTGGGGATACTCATAGATAATCTTTAGCATATGTAATCCCGCTTCATAAGAAATTGATTTTCCACAAGCCATTGCTGTAATCAAACCCATGCTGTATCCAAGAAAAATTTCTGGTTTTATTCCTAGATCAGTAAATGTTTGGTAAACAATATGGTCACAAGTATAAATAGCAATCCAATCACTGAACAACTTGTCATATTTTTCTGTTGAAGAATTAAATAAATAGTTCCACAAGTCTAATCCTACTTCTTTATATGCGATAGAGCAATAATGGTTTAGCATTTCTATTTGTTCTTCATTGAGTAGGTGTAAACAACTTTGATATTCAACTCCTACCCCTTGAAACAGAAAGGCATATTTCGGATCAACAAACTTATCCATTTTATCACCTACTTTCGTTTATTAGTTATTTGCTGTTTTTTGATATAATATTAATAAATAGAACACATTCCTGATACTCTAAAGTTATTCCTGATACTCTAAAGTTATTAACATATTTTATTATCGTTGAAATTTTTATTTATTGGAAATTCATAACTAGTTAACTACATATATTATAATGTATAGAACAATTGTTGTCAACTGTTCTATTAATGCTTTATTGGTAAATTGTTAAATTATATTTATAGATAATAAAGAATGTCTGCAATTCAGCAGTATAGATATCCAATAATGTTAATTCAATACTATATTGGGTTATTTTTAATATAGTTAGTTTCGTATTTAAAGGTTTGTTTTTTACAAACAGAAAGGTGTGAAACTAGAAATACATGTTAAAATGCCCATTGTATTCTGTCTTTCTTATCATTCTACCAAAATCTCATATTTTATGTCAAATGCCGCGAATGACGTTTATCTCTTTTAATTGCTATTAGATACTATTTTATTTACGAATGCTCGAAAAAATACAATATACAAAATATTGTAAGATACGAACAATAAAAAAATCTTCTTTAGTATTGTTCGATTTAAAAACGCTTAATTAGAAACTTCTCTTATCTATAACTCTCTTGGCTTTACCTTCACTTCTTTCAATAGTTTTAGGTTCTACCAGTTTTACTTTAGCACTAATCCCAAGGGTACTATTCAGATTTTTTTTAATTTTATTTTTCAATCTTTCTAGTTGCGTATTATCATCAGAGAAAAACTTTTCTTCTACCTCAACATGAACTTCTAACACATCTAAATTATTTACTCTATCTACAATCAAAAGATAATGAGGTTCAGTATCTCCCATATCAAGTAAAACACTTTCAATCTGCGATGGAAAGACATTAACACCCCTGATTATTAGCATATCATCACTTCTACCCAAACACTTTTCCATTCTTACCAGAGTACGTCCACAATCACATTTATTATAATTCAATCTAGTTAAATCTCTGGTTCTGTAGCGTAAAATAGGTAAACCTTCCTTAGTAACAGTTGTAAAAACTAGCTCTCCCTTTTCCCCCTCAGGTAATACTTCTAAGGTCTCAGGAACGACTATTTCAGGAATAAAATGATCTTCATTAATATGGAGACCCTCCTGATATTCACATTCGCTAGCTACACCCGGGCCAATTATTTCACTTAAGCCATAAATATCAATTGCCTTAATGTTTAATCTTTCTTCAATCATCTTTCTCATACCATTTGTCCATGGTTCTGCACCAAGTATTCCCACTTTTAATTTTAATTCTTCAGGGTTGATCCCTTTTTCAGCAATTGATTCAGCTAGGTAAAGTGCATATGAAGGAGTGCAGGCTAATGCAGTAGTACCAAAATCCTTCATAAGTTGAATCTGTTTTCTGGTATTACCTCCTGAGATTGGAATTACTGTAGCACCAACTTTTTCACTCCCATAATGAATTCCCAATCCTCCGGTAAAAAGACCATAACCATAACCGACCTGAATAAAATCGTTTTTTTCAATTCCAGCGCAATATAGAGTTCTTGCAACAACCTCAGACCATGTATTTATATCCTTTCGTGTATATCCTACCACGGTAGGTTTTCCCGTTGTACCCGAAGAGGCGTGAACTCTAACTATCTCACTCATTGGCGCAGCAAACATGTCATATGGATAATTATCTCTCAAATCCTGTTTAGTCGTGAATGGTAATTTTGCTAAATCTTCTACCCCCGTTATGTCTTCTGGTACAATATTTTTTTTCTGCATTTTCTTACGGTAAAATGGTACATTATGATATATCCTTTCCACCATTTCCCGTAATTTTTTACCCTGCAATTCCCTCATTTCTTCTCTGGACATACATTCCTTTTTTTCATTCCAAATCATCATACTCTCTCCTCTCTGATTATAAAAATAATGAAATACCAAAATATCTATTCAGAAAATATTCGACATTACACACTGCTTATCCTTCTATTTTTTAAATAAAATGTAATTTACCCTATTCAAATTTTTATCTTAATAATATTTAATTATTGTTAAATTTAAGTAAAATAAGTGTAAATATACAGCGCTTAGAAACGCGATTTTTTTTAAAATAAGGAAATTACTATCTTCATGAATGAGGAATTTTCCTTTCGAAATATCTATCAATAAAATTCGCAATAAGCCAACGTTCGTGTTTTTTCGGTAACCACTAAAATCTGAACGTAAAAAACTCCCCCGTGTCGCAGAGGAGTGAGGTTTTTAAACTGAAAGTTAGCCTATCCTTATTTGATACATCGACTTTAAACAATTAGCAGAAACACAAGTTGGTATAGTTATTTCTATCCCAAAAATTTTGGCTATAGAAAATTAACGCTGTGGTAAAAAACTACAACATTCTCTAAACTTATCGACTAATTCTGGATTTTCTTTGTCTGGATATATAAGCTTTTCTTTAACTAAAACATTAAAAGATTTTACTAACTGGACAGTCTAAAGTTCTATACACCTAAGAAGCGAGCCAATCCTCATAATCCAAGGGTTCTGCTCGCTTAGATTTAATTATTTTACTTATGGTAAATCGACTGTTTTTTTCAATAATGCAAAAAATACTTTTCCTTAGA
>DAOVRZ010000113.1:0-18808 GCA_030627905.1 Halanaerobiales bacterium | reverse complement strand
AGAAGGACTTTCACCTTCGAGAAAATTGAATTTACAGGCTCTAGACTCGTTTTTACCTAGGTAACGTAGTCGCTGCCTTTAACATTCAATCTTTGTAATAAATTCTACAAAAGTGCAACTGCCCGTCGCACACAAAAAGACCACGAAAATTCTCGTGGTCTTAAAATTTACTTTCGAATCTCAGCTTCTAACTCACCTTTAAGCTGTGTTAAGAGCTCATCAATTATTTTATTAACTTCTTCATCAGTTAACGTCCGATCACTTCCACGATAACTCATTGCAAAAGCCATACTCTTCTTACCATTTGGAACCTGCTCTCCCTGATAAAGATCAAAGAGTTCTACATCTTCTAAAAACTCAGATCCTGTAGTTTTGATGATATCTTCAATCTCTTTGTGAGATACATTTTCATCTACCAAAAGAGCAATATCTCTCGTCAAAGCAGGGAATTTAGGTAATTCCGCAAAACGCAGCTCAACAGAGTTTAGGTTTACAATCTTCTCAAAATCCAATTCAAAAATGGTTACCTTATCTTCTAAATCAAAGTTTTCTAATACATCAGGATGAATCTCACCCAAATAGCCTAATACTTGACCTCTTGCTTTTACAACAGACGTCCGACCTGGATGCATACTCTCATGCTTTGCTTTTTCAAACTCAAGTTCACCTAAACCAAACTTTTTAGCATAAGCATCTAAAATTCCTTTCAGATAAAAGAACCCTGCTGCTTTTTGATTCCATAAATTTTCAACCATAACTCCCATTACCGCACCTGCTAACATCCGCTTTTCTAAAGGTAATACATCCTCTGTTGGATGGTAAACTCGAGCCAACTCATAAATCTGAACTTCCTTAGCCCGTCGCTTACTGTTAAAGGAAACTACCTTCAAAAGATCAGAAATCAAGGTACGGCGCATAACCGCATATTCTTCACTGATTGGATTCATCAGCTTAATCGAATTTCTCCATTCATGATCTGGATTCAATCCAATCTTATCATATGCTTTTGGATTTATAAAACTATAATTCATCGTTTCATATAATCCCACTGCATTCATAAACTCTCTAGTATCTTCTTCCATCCTCTGCGAATGACTCATTTTACCCATTTTATAACTACTTACAGGTAAATGAGCTGGAATATTATCATACCCATAAAGACGAGCTATTTCTTCTAAAAGATCTGCTTCGCGTTCCACATCACCGCGGAAAGTAGGTATAGTAACATTTAAACTATCACCATCTAACTTAATTGCGAATCCAAGGCGATTCAAAAGATCACTAATCTCACTATGCTCTAACTCAATACCCAAAACCTGTTTAACTCTATGAATACGAAGTCTAATCATCTTTGGTTTTTGAGCTACAGGATAGATATCAATAATTCCAGTAGCAATCTCTCCACCTGCTAATTCTTGAATCATTTGAGCTGCCCGATTACTTGCATCGATAACAGCTTCTATATCTACTCCACGCTCAAAGCGATATGAAGATTCACTATGAAGTCCAAAACGTCTTGCTGTTTTTCTTATGGTAACAGGATTAAAATAAGCAGACTCAAGTAATATATTTGTTGTCTCTTCTTGAACCTCACTATTCGTTCCACCCATTACTCCAGCAATACAGACTGGCTTCTCAGTATCACAAATTGCCAACATATTTGAATCCAATTTACGTTCTACCTCATCTAGTGTAACAATATTTTCGTCATTACTGGCCCGACGAACCACTATCTTATGATCATTTACTTTATCATAATCGAAAGCATGGAGAGGCTGACCCAATTCCATCATAACATAGTTAGTCACATCTACAACATTATTAATTGAACGCACTCCAGCGGCTTCCAGACGCTTTTTCAGCCACTCTGGAGATTCAGCAACCTTAACATTGCGAATCACTCTTGCAGTATATCTTAGGCATAGTTCAGGATCTTTGATCTCTACAGAAGCCAGTTCTGTCACTGCAGGACCAGTCTCTGTCACTACAATCTCTAGTTTCTTCAAAGATTGACCAACTCTTGCAGCAACTTCTCTAGCAACTCCGATCATACTCAAACAATGAGCAAAGTTTGGAGTTAAATCTACAATGAGAATCACATCATCTAACCCCATCATTTTTACAAAAGAATCTCCTGCCTTACATTCCTGTTCAATAATCATCACACCAGGCTGACGTTCTTCAATCAAACCTAACTCATCTTCAGAGCAGATCATTCCATAAGAAGTTACACCCCTAAGCTTTGCCTTTTTAATCTTCATTCCACTAGGCATAGTTACTCCAATTGTCGCAATAGGAACCTTTGCGCCCACAAAAATATTTGAAGCACCACAAACAATCTCCAAAACTTCTGTCCCAACATCAACTTTAGCAACCCTGAGTTTATCTGCATTCGGATGTGCTTCAATCCCTTTAATCTCACCAACTACTATATCTTCTAAGCCCTTACCAGGCTCTTTAATTCCGTCAACCTCAAGTCCAGCTTTTGTTAAAAGCATCGCCAATTCTTCAGGATTGAGGTTGAAATCAACATATTCTTTTAACCAAGTATAAGATACCTGCATCACGACACCATCCTTTCTTAACGTCTAATCCTTAGAATTGTTTCAAAAACCGAAGATCATTTTCATATAATAAACGAATATCAGTTATTCCATATTTTAACATAGCCACTCGTTCAATACCCATACCAAATGCAAAACCACTATACTCCTCAGGATCAATATTAGACATCTCTAACACCCGTGGATGAACCATTCCAGCACCCATAATCTCTAACCACCCAGATCCTTTACAGACTTTACACCCTTCACCATCACACAGAATACAGGAGACATCTATTTCTGCACTTGGCTCTGTAAAAGGAAAATAACTCGGTCTAAACCTAGTTTTCCGATTCTCACCAAAGATCTCTTTAATCATAACATCAAGCATACCTTTTAAATGAGTAAAGTTAATATCTTTATCAATCACCAAACCCTCTACCTGATGAAATACCGGAGTATGGGTTGAATCCAAGTCTACTCGATAAACACGACCAGGTGCAATAATCCTAATAGGAAGATCGCCCTTTTTCATTGTCCGTACCTGAACTGGTGAAGTATGAGTTCTTAATAAAACTTCCTCAGTGATATAGAAAGAATCCTGCATATCACGAGCAGGATGCCAACGTGGCATATTTAAAGCTTCAAAATTATGATACTCATCTTCAATCTCAAAGCCTTCTGCAATATCAAAACCCAATCCTAAAAATATTTTATTCAACTCTTTGAAGATAGAAGTAAGAGGATGAACTGTGCCATAACCTACACTAAGTCCTGGCAAAGTTACATCAATCTCCTCTTTTTCTAATCTCTTTAACTTCACTTCATTCTCCAAAGCAGTTTTTCGTTCTCCAATTAAAGATTCAATTTCACCTTTAATCGTATTAGCTAAAGCCCCAATTACAGGGCGTTCTTCAGGAGAAAGTTTACCCATCCCTTTTAAAACACTTGTAATCTCACCTTTTTTTCCGAGAAATCTGACTCTAAGCTGATTAAGCATATCAAGATTCTCAGCAGCATTCACAAGCTGAAGTGCTTCTTCTGAAATACTTTTGAGCTTCTCTTTCATCTCATCGACCTCCTTAAAAATAATCTTCCTAACTTCATTTATATAACAAAAAAACCTCTCATCCCAAACAAGGGACGAGAGGTTTACTTCCGCGGTACCACCCTAATTAGACATACTTACCCAAAATGAAAGAAAATATGACCCACTCATTTTCCGATAACGGGGAACACCGTTCCAGCCTACTTAATTTTCAGCTGACAGCTCCAGAGTGAACTTCATTTAGCTTAAATTTAGAGATGCTCTCAGCCCGGTGACATCCCCTCCCTGTTAATCTCTACTAAACTACTCTCTCTTTCATAGCCTTTATTGGCGCATACGCCTATATAACTATTTTACTTCAAAAGTATCTCTATAAGCAAGATATGCCATCACAGAACCGGTCTTCTCAAATAAACTCCACAAATAACCTGCGAAATTTGCGGTCGTTTTCACCAGACCACATCCTTTCAAGAGAATAGCTTGAAATTATAGTTTTATTAGCCAAATAATTTAATCATTTGATTACTCAAATTATATCACACTTATTATCTCTTGACAAGGTAAATCACTAAATTCCAGAGATCAAAGTCGAAATAATAACAAGTTATTATTTCTTAAGTTTAACGACTTCAGAAGGGGGATTTTGCCCCTTCAAGAAGTGGTCGCCCACTAAAGTTTTAACATCATTCAAATTAATCCGCCCTCACCTATAGACGAGGGGGCTTACCCTTCTGAAATGTCGTTAAATTCTGACGCACTCCTTCAAATATAATAACTCCTGCTGCGACAGCTACATTTAATGATTCAGCTTTCGGATCCATCGGAATTTTAACCAATTGATCCATCACATTTATCACTTCTGAATTTATCCCATTTCCCTCATTTCCTACCACCAAAACTGTTGGCCTGGTAAAATCAACTTCAAAATGCCATCTTTCTGCCTCTAAAGCAGCCGCAATCAGTTGGTACCCAGATTCATGCAAATCACCACATAAAAACTCTATATTTTCGGCTCTTAAGATAGGGAACTTATATACTGCTCCCATAGTCGCCCGTAAGCTTTTTGGATTATATAAATCTACTGTGCCTTTAGTTAAAATAGCACCTGACCATCCTGCTCCTGATGCCGCTCGTAAAATTGTTCCCAAATTACCAGGATCTTGAACACCGTTTATCATTATAATATGCGGATACAAACTCTTATGTGCAAAGATATCTTTCAATGTAAATTCTGGTTGCTTTAAGATTGCGATTATTCCTTGAGGAGTTTCTGTATCCGAAATTTCAGAAAATAACCTTTCATCCAATAGGCTAATCTTAATTCCTAACTCGTCTAGTTGTGCAAGAAGTCTCATTCCTCTAGGATTATCCTTTAAAATAGGTGAATAAAATATTTGAACAAACTTAGCTCCATCTTTGAGAGCGTCCTCGATTATTCGTATCCCTTCTATAACAAACATTTTCTCCTGTTCTCGATACTTTTTCTTCTCTAAAGAACGTAAAAATTTAATCTCTGGATTTTTATTGCTTATAATTTTATTATGCCTAATCATACCCTAACTCCTCCTTAAGAGGCCTTCTATATACTTATAATTTTCTCAATTTATCAAGTAATTGATTTTCACCAACCACAATAAGCACATCTCCATCTTTTATTTCATCACTAGCTGCAGGAGAAATATTAATCCGTTCTCCTTCTTTTACAGCAATCACATTGACTCCAAATCTACTACGGAACTGTAATTCCGTAAGAGTCTTCCCTATCATTCCTTTTGTAGCCAGAATCTCCACTATACTATAATTGGGTGCAAATTCTATAAAGTCTAGCATATTAGAAGAAACCAGATTTAAAGCAATCCGCTTTCCCATATCCCGTTCAGGATAAACAATCTTATTCGCTCCTACTTTTTCTAAAACTTTACCATGCAAAGGATCAACAGCTTTAGTCACTACATAACGAACTCCCATCTCTTTTAAGATCATGGTTGTTAAGATATTTGAATGAATATTAGATCCTATTGCTACCACTGCTACATCAAAATTCCTTAAACCCAGTGAATTCATAGCATTTTCATCTGTCGAGTCTGCCTGAACAGCATAGGTCACCAAATTTGACATTTCCTGCACCAAAGCCTCGTCTCTATCAATTACTAAAACATCGTAATCCCGTTCAGCTAGAGTTTTAGCTACACTAGAACCAAAACGACCTAATCCAATTACAACAAACTGTCTCATCCAACATACCTCCTATCCTTGCGTCACAATTATCCTATCATCATTTTCTCTTCTGGATATCGGATGGAAACCTTTTCACGTTGTTCTCCAATTGCAAGAGCTAACGTCATCGGACCTACTCTGCCAACAAACATAGTCAGTATAATCAAAAACCGACCAATTAGCGACAGATTTCCTGTAATTCCAGTGGATAGCCCAACAGTTCCAAAAGCTGATACTGTTTCAAAAAAGAGATCTAAAAATTCCATCTCTTCGGTTACTGTTAAAACTATAACCACTGCAATGATCAATAATATTCCAATCATTACAACTACTAACGCTTTAAATATTGTCATATGAGACAAGCGACGTTGAAAAATCACTACATCATCACGATTTCTAGTAAAAGCCCATAATACAAATAATAAAGTTCCAAAAGTAGTTGTTTTAACTCCTCCACCTGTAGAACCTGGCGATGAACCGATAAACATCAATATTGTTATAAAAAAGATCGACGCTCGGGTCATCTTTGAAAAAGGTATAGAATTAAATCCCGCTGTTCTAGGCGTCACACCTTGAAAATATGCCGCTGCTACCTTCCCACTTAAACTTAATGGTCCTAACGTATCTGGATTGTTATATTCCAATCCTAAGATCACTATAGTTCCAATTACTATCAGCAAAATTGAAATCGTCAATACAACTTTTGTATGTAAAGAAAATTTTCTAAATTGACGACAATTATAAATTTCTGCGATCACCGCGAAACCAATTCCACCTATGATAAATAAGCCAGTAATCACTAAAATAACATACCAATCTGTAGTGAAATTTACCAGACTATTTCCAAACAGATCAAATCCTGCATTGTTAAAAGCAGAAATTGAATGGAAAAATCCAAAAAACACAGCTTGAACAGGTGACATCATCGAAATAAACTTAAAAAACAATAATATTGCGCCCAAAACTTCTATAAACAATGTTAAAATCACTACATAACGGACAAGATCAATCAACCCCTTAAGATTACTAGCATTCATCTCCTCTTGAATAACCAAGCGTTCTTTAAGAGTGATTCGCTTTCCCAACAACAACATTACCAAGGTAGAGGTAGTCATGAAGCCAAATCCGCCAATCTGAATTAATAACATAATTATAACTTTCCCAAAAACAGTCCAATGAGATGCGGTATTTACCACAATGAGTCCTGTTACTGCAGTCGCTGAAGTCGCAGTAAAGAGTGCATCCATTAAAGACGTTTCATCCCCAGAAGCTGTTGCTATAGGCAAACTAAGTAAAATAGTTCCGATTACTATAACTATTAGATAGCCCATCACTAGTATTCGTGTTGGCGTAAAAAGTGATTTATATTGAATAATGAATCACCTCCAGATTTCTTTTTACAATATGATTATCCCACAAAAAGTATTTTAGTCACACTCACATACTATATATAGTGTTAAAACTGTCTATTCGGCACTATATATAGTATGTGAGCTTTTGTGTGACTACTTTTTGTGGGATAATCATAAGATACCCTGAGGTGACTCTTTTTAGCCAGAATAAAGTTTACAAAGAAAGGATATTCCCAGCGCATTGCGCGAGGAATATCCTAATACTTTCTTAACTTCTCTAAATGATCATTATTCCCCATCACTATCAAAATATCACCATCTTTAATCTCATCTGTAGCCTTAAGTGTTACGATAATATCTTCACCATTTTTAATTGCAATCACATTCACTCCAAAACGTGTCCTGAATTGAAGATCGCTTAACGAATGACCATAAAATTTAGGTGAAGCTATTACTTCTTGAATAGTGTAATCAGGAGAAAGTTCAATATAATCTAAAACATTAGATGATACCAGACTATTTGCTACTCTAATACCCATGTCTCTTTCAGGGTACACCACTCGATCAGCACCAATTTTCGTCAATACTTTTCCTTGTAGTTCTGTCTGGGCTTTAACAACTACATATTCAACACCTAATTCTTTCACAATCAAGGTAGTTAATATGCTAGCATGTAAATCAGAACCAGTACTAATAATTGCCACATCAAAATTTCGAACTCCAAGTGATTTCATCGTCTCTTCATCAGTGGCATCTGCTTGAACAGCATGGGTTACCTCCATCGCAAATGACTGAACCTTTTCTCCATCAGAATCGATGGCAAGTACATCACATCCTCTTTGAGTTAAGGTTCTAGCAACTGATGAACCAAATCTTCCCAGACCAATTACAACAAACTGTTTCATAAAGCCACCTCCAAGATGTTTTATCCTACCATAATCTTTTCTTTGGGATAATGGAACTTAGCTTTCTTTTTATTAACTTCACTCATCGCTACAGCTAGAGTTAAAGGTCCAACTCTACCCGCAAACATTGTAATCGTAATCAAAAATCGTCCAATTTTACTTAAAGCAGCGGTATAACCAGTAGAAAGCCCTACTGTACCAAAAGCAGAGATTGTTTCAAACAATACATTTAATAATGGAATATCTTCTGTAACACTCAAAATTAAAGTAACCAGAAGAACCAACATCAAAGATAAGAGTAAAATAGTAAAGGATTTATAGATAATTGTATCATCCAACCTTCGACCAAATATCTCTACATCATTCTTACCCTTAATCGTCGCCCATAGGCCAGAAAAAAGAGCACCAATTGTAGTAGTTTTGATTCCCCCTCCTGTCGAACCTGGAGAAGCTCCGATAAACATTAAAATCATTACTAAAAATAGACTCGATTCGCGTAATGCGCCCGTCGGGACAGTGTTAAAACCTGCAGTTCGAGTAGTGACTGATAAGAATAATGACCCCAATAATTTTTCCCCAAAATTCAAATTACCAAGTGTAGCAGAATTTGTGTACTCCAGTCCCATAAAAGCAAACCATCCAACTAACAGTAAAATTAAGGAAGTGCTTACAACCATCTTAGCATGTAATGATGTGAGTTTTCGTTTCTTAATAAACTCTGCTAGGACGGCAAACCCTAATCCTCCTATTACAATCAAAGAAATAACTGTTAAATTAATCAATGGGTCTCCCACAAAGCTTTCCAAACTATTTCCGAAAAGATCAAATCCTGCATTATTAAAAGCAGAAACTGAATGGAAAATGGCATAAAAAATTGCCTTTCCTGCCGGATAATCTTTTATAAATCTAGTAAATAATAAAATAGCTCCAGTTCCTTCAATAGCAAAAGTAACAGCAAGAATGTATTGAATCAATCTTAACAATCCAGAAATCCCATTCTGATTTAAATCCTCTTGAATAATCAATCGTTGGCGTAATGTAATTTTTCTACCAATAATAAGCGCAAAGGCAGTAGACATAGTCATAATCCCTAATCCACCAATTTGAATTAAAATCATAATCACCAATTGACCAAAAAGAGTAAATGCTGTTCCAGTTGTTACAACTATCAAACCTGTAACACAAGTAGCCGATGTAGCAGTAAACAAAGCATCAATGAGATTTAATCCCATGCCGTCAACCATGGAAAAAGGAAGCATAAGGCACATTGTTCCTAAAAGGATCACAACAAAATATCCAGCGGCAAGAATCTGTGCTGGTGATAATCCACCCAAATTAATCTTAGGAATTTGAACCTGTGATTTCATCATAAACCCTCCTTCAAAAAAGACAAAGAAAAAAAGAACTACAGAGGTTAGCCTTAGTTCTTAAAAGTATTTTTGAACTTGCGCTCATGTAACCTCTTGTCAACGTTTACGAAGTTAGCTGTCGGGTTAGGGAACAAGAGTATCCCTTTCTTTAAAAAGAATTCACCCCATAAAATTGGGTCCTCCGCTTCCTCGCGCGCACAAGCGCGAAATGGAATTCAACGTATCTTGCTGATTATGTTGATTATTATACACCATTTCCTAGAGGTTGTAAAGTAAGCAAGACAACAAATAACCTTGATTCATAAAAAGAATCAAGGTAAATGTACTTTATTCAAGTCTATTATCAATAAAAAAGCCACCATAGCAATAACTATGATGACTTTATTCTTAATTTTATAGATGAGATTTTGCTATTTCACAAATTTTACCGAAACTCTTTGGATCATGAATAGCCATCTCAGATAACATCTTACGATTAACTTCAATATTAGCGTTCTTTAATCCATTAATAAAACGGCTATAAGAAAGATCATGCATTCTTACTCCAGCATTAATTCTAGTAATCCATAATCTACGAAAATCTCTCTTACGAACTCGACGGTCACGATAAGCGTAAGTTAATGACTTCATAACAGCCTGATTAGCTGGACGGAATAATTTACTCTTTGCACCAAAATATCCAGAAGCCAGCTTTAAAATCTTTTTACGTCTACGTCTGGCTTTAAAACCTCTTTTTGCACGTGGCATGGGTAACCCTCCTTAATTAATTGCTCAAATTAAAATTTAGAATATGGCAGTAACAACTTAACATTCTTTTCGTCAGCTTTAGAAATATAACCAGCTTGACGTAGATTTCTGATTCGCTTAGAAGACCGGCTTGTCAAAAGGTGTCTTTTATAGGATTTTTTGTACTTAATTTTACCCTTACCAGATACACTAGTTCTTTTCTTAGCACCCTTATGAGTTTTCATCTTTGGCATATCTGTTCCCCCTCTCGAAAACTAACTTATTATTAACTTACTTATCTGTAACTTTAGGTCCTAAAAGTAAGATCATATTACGACCTTCCATTCTAGACTGACTTTCAACTTTACTAACATCTTCAAGTTCTTTGATAAAACGGTCTAAAAGTGCAGATCCTAAATTTTTATGAGTAATCTCACGACCACGGAACTTAACACGAACTTTAACCTTATTTTTATCTTCTAAAAAAGATCTAGCTCGTTTTACTTTAACAAAAAAGTCATGATCTTCAATTTTTAAACCTAATTGAACTTCTTTAATACTAATAATGTTCTGGTTTTTCTTCGCCTCTTTAGCTTTCTTCGCCTGCTCGTATTTGTACTTGCCAAAGTCCATAATCCGACAAACTGGTGGTTTAGACTGTGGAGCTACTTCAACCAAATCAAGCCCTTTTTCCTCAGCCAAAGCTAATGCTTTTCTGGTTTGTAAAACTCCAACCTGATTGCCTTCTGAATCAATCACTCTGACCTCTCTTGAACGAATACGATCATTAATCCTTAAATCCTTACTAATTGTCTTCACCTCCTGAAGAATATAAAAACGGATAGTATAAAATATATACCATCCGCATAAGTAAACAATGAAATAACCTCAATCATTATCACTATAAACCAACTAACAATCAAAAAATGAGCTAGTATGGTGAGAAGCGGACGGCCTCTACTTTATTTTCCTTCAACAGTATAACATAATCTCACTCTGGTGTCAATACTATCTTGTCAAAATAAATAAAATCATAAAAAGAAAAATAACTAAGGCACCTATAACTATAAAGTTTAATGATTGCATTTCCGTACTCTTCACTGTTTTACTGTTATTTGCATCATTCGTTATCCCAGAAAAGGTAGCAATTCGTACTGAAGGTTCAATTACAAATCGCCCATTGATTTTAGACCCAAACTCTACAGTTACATGATGGCGATTAGAAGACTCACTAACCTGAATTTCTTTAATCTTAGCAAAGGCAATTCCTGATTCATCAGATAAAACCTTACCTAAATAAGTACCAGCCTCTCGATGATCAATAATTTTTAGGGGAATAAATTCCTCTATGGAAAATTTCTCAATCGTTTTACCTTTCAAAGGAGAAATAATCGGTTCGGTCTCCAAGTAAATTGTTAAACCAGAACTAGAGTCAACATTATTAGATAAAATATTACTCTCTGATTCGAGAAACCCCTTTTTTTCACACTGAACTCTGGTCATCAGAAAAGTCTTAAGCTTTACCTCTACTTTTTCGACTCCCCCTCCTAATTTACTAATCAAATTGTTAAAAAGATCATTCAATTCCTGTTTCTGATCTTCTTTAATAAAGTGATACATTCGACTAATTTTTGCTGCCTTAATTTGTTTATAAAAGCCAGCTAAAAAAGAATGTACCTGAGTAATCTGAGTCTCTTTAGAAAGCTCTTCAATTATTTTTTGAAAAGCCTCTGGGTTTGCAGAAAGAGGAGCATCTAATTCGTTCTTAACATAACTCATTGCCAAACTAACTTCTAATAATGTAGCTTCCTTACCTTGCGCCAACACCCGAAAAATACCATAAAGCTTTTGAGTACGCCCAAAAACAAATTTTCCATGAATCAGTATCATAGATTTCTCAACATAGGGTACTAATTCTAAAGCACGTTCAATTTCACCATCTGCAAGTTCTAAAGCCATTTGAGCTTCATCCAACGATATCGCCTCAGTCTCACAAATATATTTCAATTTAGATTCTTCCATTTTCATTATCACCTTTTTCACTAGAAGCTTTATATATAAAATTCTTCATTTAACACCCAAAACCTTTTTTCTACAAAAATTTTATATGTTAACCAACCTTGTCAAACTCGATATTTCTAAATTGTTGTTCATAAAGTTTTTTATACACTCCATCTGGTAACGACAATAAATCTTCTTATTTTTAAAATTACAAATAACAAAATAAGATAAAAACACATTCCACATAAGTAAGTGCACATCTTTGAAGGCACACGCTTTTGCAGAATATGTTTAAGCTTATTTCTTTTCTTCTATTTCTTTCAAAACACGTTGAATAAATTCTTCTAAACTCAATCCACCCAGATCACCTTGGCGACGTTCTCTAACTGAAACAGTTTTTTCTTCTACTTCTCGATCACCTATAATCAGCATATAAGGCACTTGATTCATTTGAGCAGAACGAATCTTATAGCCTATCTTTTCCGAGCGAGCATCTACTTCAACCCGAATACCAACTTCAGCTAACTTTCTTTCAATTTCATTGGCATATTCTAAATGCTTTTCTACTACTGGGATCACTTCAATTTGAACTGGAGACAGCCATACTGGAAAAGCACCAGCATGATGTTCAATTAAAGTACCCATGAAACGCTCCAAACTACCATATACGACTCGATGAATCATAACAGGACGATGACTTTCTCCATCTGAACCTACATAAGTTAAATCAAATCTTTCTGGCAACATAAAATCTAACTGAATAGTACCGCATTGCCAGGTTCTACCTAAACAATCTTCCAGATGAAAATCAATCTTTGGACCATAAAATGCACCATCACCTTCATTTATTTTATAATCCAGATTACTAACTTCAAGTGCATCTTTTAAAGCAGAGATTGCACGATCCCAAATTTCATCAGAACCCATTGCTTTTTCAGGCTTGGTACTCAATTCTACATGATATTTAAAACCAAAAACTTTATACATTCTATCAATTAAATCTATAACATTAACCAATTCCCCTGTAATCTGCTCAGGTAGCATGAAGATATGAGCATCATCCTGAGTAAAAGCTCTAACCCGCATCAAACCGTGTAAAGTACCTGAAAGTTCATGACGGTGAACCAAACCCAATTCGGCTGTACGAATCGGAAATTCCCTATAACTATGCTTTTTCGAGTTATAGACCAGTACACTACCTGGACAGTTCATAGGTTTAATAGCGAAACCCTGTTCATCTATTTTAGTAAAATACATATTTTCTTGATAATGTTCATAATGACCAGATTGTTTCCAAAGTTCCTCGTTCATAATTAATGGGGTGCGGATTTCTTGATATCCAGCTTTTCTGTGTTCATATCTCCAATAATCAATTAACTCATTAATAATAACCATTCCTTTTGGATGAAAAATAGGAAATCCTGGTGCATATTCATTTAAGCTAAATAAATCAAGTTCACGCCCTATTTTACGATGATCCCGTTTCTTAGCTTCTTCCAAACGGAATAGATATTCTTCTAGTTCTTTCTTTTTAGGAAAAGCAGTTCCATAAATCCGCTGAAGCATTGGATTTTTCTCACTTCCTCGCCAATACGCACCCGCTACATTCATCAGCTTAAAAGCTTTTAAATATCTAGTTGAAGGCAAATGTGGTCCTCGACAAAGATCTTCAAACTCACCCTGTTCATAAAAAGTCACTGTTTCATCAGGTAAGTTTTCTACCAATTCTACTTTATAAATTTCATCTTTCTCCTTCAATTTTGCCAAAGCTTCCTCCCTTGGAAGATCATAACCTTTGAATTCAAGATTTTCTTTGATAATCTTATTCATTTCAGCTTCAATCTTCACTAAATCTTCTGGAGAAATCCGCTCTTCAAGATCAAAATCATAATAAAAACCATTTTCGATTGCAGGGCCAATAGCCAACTTAACATCTTTTTTATAAACTCTCTTTACAGCTTGAGCCATAATGTGAGCAGCACTATGGCGATATATCTGCAAACCTTCTTCTGAATTTAGTGTAATAATTTCTAAATTTACATCATTTTCTATAGAATAACTCACATCAACCAATCTTCCATCCAACTTACCAGCAATAGCTGACTTACCTAAACGAGAACCAATATCGAAAGCAACTTCTTTAATTGTGGTACCTGATTGATAACTCCTTTCTGAACCATCTGGTAAAAACACTTTAACTTCTTTCATCTTAATTACCCCCTTTACGAATCTGTTTTACAAAATAATAAAAAAACCTTTCATCTCTATAATTTAGAGACGAAAGGTATCTTTCGCGGTTCCACTCTATTTAGTCAAAATACTCAAATAGTATCATGACTCTCTCATTAATAGTAACGGCCCTTGAAGACCGGATCTGCATACTAAGGTTTAACACCCATTCAACAGTCAGCTCCCAGGTGGTCTTCAGAATTATAGCATCTAAGGAGGCTTCCAGCCAATGACCTCCACTCTCTGAGTAGATCTAATATTTCCTACTCTCCTGTTCATAGCTTTTAAAACTATATAAGTTTTAATCAATTGTAATAGATATTTTCTTCTATGTCAAGAGAAAAATAGGATTCTTTTTAAGTCGAAATAATAACAAGTTATTATTTCTTAAGTTTAACGACTTCAGAAGGAGATTTTGCCTCTTCAAGAAGTGGTCTCCCACTAAAGTTTCGAAATTATTGTAAGCATTCTACCTCCACCTATAGAGGAGGGGGACTTCGCCTTCTGAAATGTCGTTAAATTTTTCAATCCTTAGCTTTAACATTTTTTCTACTCATTTCACAAAAAATACAACCTCTACATACAGTTACTCTTGATTCAAAAATATTATACAACGTCTCGAGAACAGGATGATTTTCTTCAAAATGAACAATTATCTTTTCTGGTGCAATTGTAATCAAAGCACTAACAAGAAGATCTTCATAATCGATCTCTTCTTCTGCCATCTGTACAATAAATCCTTCTAAATATTCATTTTCAATAATATTTCCATTACTATCTAAAATCCTAAAAATATTATCATCTCGAAGAACAATATTTACTTCTTCTACTTTTGGTTCCTGAATATCTACAAAATATTTTAGTAAGCGAATAAATTCTTTATACTCTTTATCCATCATATGATCTTCTACTGCATGCTCCACAGCAGACTCCAATTCTTGAAAATAGTCTTTTAATCGAAAACGAATAAATCCTTCTAATATAAGCTGGTTGTTTTCTTTGAGATACTCCATAATCCTGATCAAAATTCGATCTTTTCTTTCTATCTGAGGGAGATAGTGGATTCCGCCATCAGAAGAATAATTACTTAATTGAATCATTGCTTTATCTAATAGAATCTCCCGTTCCTCTTCATCAAAATATTGATATTTGTTTTCAATTATTTTAGTTACAAAAAAGCGTTCTAAATTACCAATCATAATATCTGCTAATGCATTAGCCAAATAGTTAATCACAACTTCCCTTCTACTTCGCTGAATCCATGGTGAGCTAAATTTAAATAAAGATTCTCCTTCTGGTATATTACAATCAAAAAAGGTTAAACTACCTCTAAAATCTTCTTCTATTTTAACCTTTATCCCCTCTTCTTCCAAAAAACGAAGTTCAAAATCAAGACGTTCCCGGAGTTCATTGGTACAGTTTTGGGTACCTATGTGTATAGTCTCCACTTCCCTCACTCCTTTCTTCGCTGAATTATTAATAGTATATGTCGATGGGAGTTAATGTATACAAATTGTCCTTAAGATAGGTGATAGTTTCAAGGAATCTGAAAGGTTCAAGGTATAAAAAAAATCGCCCTAAAGGGCGACTCTGCTTTACTTAAATATAAGTTTGGCATATATGCTGGTTTATCTAAAAATCTGTTTTCGCTTTTTTTAAAAAAACACTATAAGCGTGAACGGAGCTTGTTATTAATCACTCAAATGTTTTCCCTGTTTCAACTTAGCTAAGAGGTTTTCTACATTATGTCTGACTTCATTTTCTTTTTCACAATTCTCTACCAGAATCATATCCAACCAACTTCCAGGTTTAACTCCTTCAGGTAGAAATTTTTTTGGTAAATTTATCATAATTTCTCCGTCAATCATCAAAACTGCCTGATCGCCCTCAAAACGATCAATATTTACAGCTATTTTCATCATGCACTCACCATCCTTGTTCAGCTAATTTGA
This sequence comes from Halanaerobiales bacterium, assembly GCA_030627905.1. Classification (GTDB taxonomy): domain Bacteria; phylum Bacillota; class Halanaerobiia; order DY22613; family DY22613; genus JAGMES01. Next base: position 2,465 of record DAOVRZ010000113.1, on the reverse strand, counting down.
TATATGGTAATATCTCTTCTAACAACTCAGGTGTCATTAAATCCACTCTTAATAACTCGTCATTTGTTAGAAAAATTCCATGACCTTCCCTATATCGAACAATCTCACGAGCTAAATCTATATTAACTCCAGGAATGTCCAAAATATCACCCAATGGAGCAGAATTAATGTTCAAACGATAATCTTCAATAATCTCAAAAACCTTTTCTGTTTTCACTTCATATTCTTTACCATCAGTATGAATCACAACAGTCCCATGATGATCATTCCTATAAATCTCAACATCCTTCCATTTGAGCCTCTCTAATACCTCTTCAGTCGGATGACCATAACTATTTTCACCAACCTGGATTATAGCTACTTCAGGAGTTACAGATGCTAAAAAGATATTACTAGTAGAATACTTGCTACCATGGTGACCTACTTTTAAAATATCGCTTTCCAGATCAACATTATTTACAAGAAACAGATCTTCAGTATCAAAACCAGCATCACCTGTTAATAAAAATTTCACATCACCATAAGTAACTTTTAGGACAATGGAAACATTATTCACATCATCTCCATAATCCAATTGATCTTCAAAAGGTGCTAAAACCTCTATATCCAAAAGTGAATTTTCTGTGATAATCTTCTCACCTGCCAATACTGTTCGAAATGGAATTTTTTCTTCTTGAATGGTTATTAAGTAATTCTCGAAAACTCCTGCTGGGTATACTACACCCGGATCAATAACTTCTTTTACTGAAATTCCTGAAAGTACAGTAATCAAACCACCGATGTGATCAGCATGTGGGTGTGTACCAATTACTAAATCTAACTCTTTTATACCCAACCTTCGAATATATATCAAAATCTTTGTACCCTGATCTGGATACCCTCCATCAATTAATATATCTGTCCCATCTGATGTATGTAATAATATTGAATCACCCTGGCCTACATCAATAAAATGTACTTCCATTCCTGGTTCAGTCTCAGCAGATACAATGATAACTTGACTGAATAATGAAAAAATTATTGTTCCCAAAATCATAATCTTAATTAACGTTTTCATCTTATATTCACTCCTTAGTGATAATAAAAAACAACCATCATTGGTTGTTTTAGGTATTTTTATAAATAATAATGGTGCGATCGAACGGGGTAAAACCAGCACGGATAAAATATCCATCGGATTTTAAGTCCTTTTGTTCCCCCTGCACTCACCCCTTAAGCACCACCTGAACAAAACCGCAGGAGAACTAAGGAATGACGGTATATCAGACCATACGCACTATCAATGAAACAACCTAAAACAAGTTATTGAATTATGGGGTGTAGGGATTTTTGCAGGGGAACTGTTAGTAAAAACTGTTTTAACTGTCTCCCTACAGGTCTATTCATAAGTGAATTGATCTTTATGATTGAATAGTTAATATCACTACAAATCCCTACCTCTATTATAAGGAAATTCAAGATACCTGTCAATGGTAATAATCGTTAGAGGACAACAATTAAAACATAAATACAGCCCTAATAAGATTACCTATAGAGACATTTAAATATCGCAGAAGATAACTTTATTCTGAACTAAAAACATGATAGCATTAATAGAATTGTAAAAAGAATAATGGCAAACCATATTTAAAGGAAATATTATTATCCTAGTTGTAAATATTATTAATTAATGTTATAATAAAAATACGGGTAGCTTTATCAAATGGAATTTACACACACATCCATCCCCTATATTGCTACCCGTATTTTTCTTGAACTCCTTTGGTTAATCCCTTAGGAGTTTTTTTGTTATTTAAAGACATTTATTATATTATAAGTTGACTAAAAAGCAAAATAGTGGTAGCATAATACTGTATCAAACAACTATTAGGAGGTTTTTTTATGATTAATACTAGCAAATTAGAGGGATTTATGCACTCTAAAGGCTGGAGTGAACCCATGTTAGCCAGAGCATTAGGTGTTGATTATTCCTATCTATACAGATTACTTTGAGGAGAGCGAAATGGGGGTGGGAAGGTTTACATTGGCATACTAAGAATTTGTAAAAACGAAGGGTTAAATGTGTTTGATTTTCTAAATATAGAGTAACAAAAAAAAGAGTGACCTGTTATCCTATGAGAAAAGTGGGGATAGGATTAGAGCTTAACAGGTCACTCTTCGAGGATAACAACATTATACAACATAGTTGTTTATTTGTCAGTAACTATGTTGACTATTTCTCGACTTTATTGTATAATGTTGTTAGTAATCGTTATAAGGAGGTTATAAAATGCTTAAATTGAGTTTTGAATTTAAAGTATTGGCTAAAAAGATTAAGGATTTTAAGAAGGAAAATAAGCTTACATATGAGCAAATCGGAAACGCCCTTGGTGTAGATAAGAGCCACGTACATAGAGTTATTAACATGGAAACTTATCCTTCTTTACCCTTCCTCATTCGTCTTGCAGAATTCATGAATCTACCTT
>DAOVRZ010000200.1:0-3416 GCA_030627905.1 Halanaerobiales bacterium | reverse complement strand
CTTTTCGATAACCCTTATAGATAGAGTCTTTGCTGGTTGTCACTAGCACAGCTGAAAGTAGGATTATCCCGTCGATATCTTTCAGAATCCTTCCATTGATGCTAGAACCAATACCCCGCCTCCCTTTACGGGGCACATAGCCGTTTCTTCCCGTAAAGCTCCGGCCTTCCCCGTATACAAAGCGGGTCGGCGCCACACAATATTCCCTTCAACAGTTTCAAAAGGGCACGCATCTCGGGGCTGCAGTTATTCGATTACCTTCTGGCCTCAATGTTTGCTCGCCACACAGACTGTTCCGACCTTATAAATTCCTAGGTAATTTATAAGCCGCCGTGACTTTTACTTCCAAGCATCATCGTGATTCGTTACCTCATCACGCATTGGATATGCTAGTCATCCGAATCGGCTAATTGATGACAGAGGACTTTCACCTCATAAGATTCTCAACCTTGACGGCCGCTCCCTTGTATATGGCGTGTTAACTGATGTCGCCAACTGCACTATCAACAAAACTTTGATTTCATGATAATTTTTGATCTTTATATATATCATAACACTTTTGCAATTGTCTAAGCAATTAAATATAAGTTTTACTTAAATAAATATCTATATTTTTCAGATTCTTTATTAATTTCCTCGGCTAGTTTTTGATACTTACTAGATAATGTCACTGTCCTTATTCTTTTGGCATCTGGATCAGACTGCTGTAAGAAACCTATATCTATCCATTTTTTAATTCGTTCTCGCACAGTTCTATTGGCAAGTCCTAGCAAACGACTAATATCTGTTGTAGTAAGATGATTCCTTTTAAAACTTAATTGAGCAAAAATTGCTCTTTGATCTACATCAAGTTCTTTTAAAAACTTTGGTTCAACTGCCGTAAATTCCTCTGTCTTTTCCTGTACAATAGTTGCTGCTTCTTGAAATACTTCGTTTAATCCAGAAATAAAAAATTCCAACCATGGAGTTAAATCTGCTTCGTTTCTTCCAAAGTAATAATTATGATGTAAACCCATTTGTAAGTTATCATAGTATCCTTGCAAATTTCGATCATAATATTTTTCTAGCACAAACAATCCATTTAAATCTAGTCCCACTGTTTTTAAAATATATGTCGCTAAAGCTCTCCCTGTCCTCCCATTACCATCTAAATAAGGATGAATTGTCAAGAATTGATACAAAAATATTCCTGCTTTAATAGGAGTAGGTAAATCAAAATTTTCGAGTGCATTTACCCAGGCTACTAAATCTTCCATCAAACTTGGTACATCCTTAGCTTCTGGTGGCAAATAAACAATAGATGAACGCTCTCCTTTTACTCCAATTTTATTTTGGAAAGTTCTATATTCACTTAACTTAGGACGTCTTCCAGATTGAATAACTTGAATAATTGCATGTAACTTTTTTATCAATTCTTCTGTAATAGGTAATTTTCTGCGTTCACAATCTTCAAGATATTCCAAAGCTTTCGAAAGATTATGTACTTCTTGTTCTTCTAAATTGTCACTAGCCTTTTTAATTGCATCCCTTTTTCTTTTTTCATCCAGAAAATTACCTTCAATCTTTGTAGAAAGAATAATTGTATCAATCCTTGTTTGATATTGTAATTCTTTTAAAATATAACCTGGGAGAGGCAACTGTTTTACTAAAGTATTCGCTTCCTGAATTTTCATCAAATTTTTTGCCATTTTCGGAGTAATTGTGTATTTGGGTTGAAAAGTCATTATTAAATCCTCCCTTTTATTTTTATTAGTAGTACTATTATATCATTGTCGCTAATTTGCCGCAATATCAATTGTATATAATTCTGATTTCAACCCAATATCATTATTTCAAGAAAACTTTCTTTAATCTTTTCCTTATTAATACAAACATGTTGGCGATTTCAGTTAACATTTCCGCCATATGCGGTGTTTTCGGAGCGATAGCGGAGAAAATGCAGTATATGGCGTGTTAACAGATGTCGGCGTCTTTAATGCTCGATACTTCCTCTTATATCTAAATTATCAATTAATTTTTATTCACTACAACTCCACATTTTTATTTGAGTATTAACATAAACTCCTATTTAATAATTCTACAGGGTTTTCCTTTCACCTTCATTCTATGAGATAATATTACATAATTCTCGTATTTTTTGCCCACAACCAATATTTTATATGGTATACTCAATCTATATGAAATTAGGAGGAGATAAAATGTCAAGTGATAAAACTGAAAATTCCATTCCTCATCCTCATGATGCTGGTTACAGACATCTTCTATCCAGCAAAAAAGTCTTCCTCGAATTGGTGCGAAGTTTCGTTAAAGCTGGATGGGTGGATAACATTGATGAGAATTCTATGATTCAAATGGAAGGTTCCTTCATAGCACCTGACTTTCATTCTAAAGAAACCGATCTGATTTATCGAATTAAACTAAAGAACCAAGATGTTATCTTTTATCTTCTCATGGAACTGCAATCTACTGTTGATTATTTTATGCCATTTCGTTTACTATCTTACATGATGGAAATATGGAGAAACATCTTAAAGGATACTCCTGAAGAAGTCTCTTCAAGAAAAGATTTCCGCCTTCCCTCTATCATTCCCATGGTCTTATATAATGGACAAAACAACTGGACTGCTACCAAAAACTTTAAAGAATTACTAAGCGGTTATGAAGAATTTGATAACTACGTCCTAAACTTTTCCTATTTTCTCTTTGATGTAAACCGTTATGAACCAGAAGATTTAAAAAACTTATCTAACATGATTGGATCTATATTTTTATTAGATCAAAAATATGATATAATGGAGTTAGATGATCGCCTTAAATCAATAACAGATGTATTACAAAATATGGATACAAGACAATTTCAACTTTTTACTCACTGGTTTAATAACATCATCTGCTCAAATCTATCGAAAGAAAATCTTGATAATATAGTGAAAATGATTAAAAAATCATCTCCAGAGGAGGTGGAGAAAGTGATATCCAATTTAGGTGAAACCATTAAAAAAGCGCAGGAAGAAGCTGAACTTAGAGGTATGGAAAAAGGTATTGAGCAAGGAACCAAAAAAACTCAAATAGAAATTGCTAAAAACCTACTAAAAAGTAATATTCCAATTGAAATAGTTGCAAAAAATACTCAACTTTCTCTTGAAGAAGTAAAACAATTAGCTGAAGAAATAAATAATGCAAATAAAAACAATGAATAGTTTTATAATGTTTAACCCCTCAAGCTTACGCTTAAGGGGTTTTTGTATTTTCTGTAAGTTCAGCCGATGTCTGCTAACATTTAGAATTGTATCCGAAATTCAAAATAAAAAAAATATATCTTCGTTTGATAATAGTTACTTAACCCAAACATCACCTACTAATATCTGTAATCTAAATTTTGGATACAATTTTGTTGAACGAAGCCCTTTGTCCCT
>DAOVRZ010000178.1:0-5575 GCA_030627905.1 Halanaerobiales bacterium | reverse complement strand
CCATTTTCTAAAGGAAATAGTTGTAACTTCCTGAACCCAATATACTCTTCAGAAAGTTTCATATCCTATAATTTGTGGTTCTAATCTAGGAAAACCACAATATATGCTACTTTTACGCCATAGACAGCTTAAATTAGGTGCGGTATAATGGGTAAGTACATTCTTAATATGATCAATTTTTTAATTTTATATTGCGCGAAGCGCAGAATCCATTTAACAAACATAAGGAGGCACAGTATGTGCAATTCAAATCTGTCACCTAATGCAACTAAAGTTTTAGAAGCACGTTACTTATTACGTGATGAAAACCGGAAAGTTATCGAAACTCCTGAAGAACTTTTTGATCGAGTAGCTACAAATATTGCTGAAGCCGAACGCTTTTATGGTGGAGAGGAAGCAAAAGCGAAAGAAACATTTTATCAGTTGATGACAAATCTAAATTTTCTTCCTAACTCCCCAACTTTAATGAACGCAGGAAATGACTTACAGCAGTTATCAGCCTGTTTTGTATTACCTGTAGAGGATAGTATGGAAGGAATCTTCGAAGCAGTAAAAAACGCTGCTTTAATTCAAAAAAGTGGTGGAGGAACTGGATTTAGTTTCAGTCGTCTGCGCCCCAAAAACGATTCTGTTTGTACAACTGGCGGTGTAGCCAGTGGCCCAATCTCTTTTATGCAGGTTTTTGATGCTGCTACTAATACTGTTAAACAAGGTGGTAAACGACGAGGAGCGAATATGGGAATTCTTCGTGTAGATCATCCTGATATTTTAAATTTCATCTCAGCTAAAGCCGATGAGAATATGTTAAATAACTTTAATATTTCTGTAGCTGTAACCAATTCATTTATGGAAGCTGTAAAAAATGATGAAGAATATGATTTGCTTAACCCTCGTAATAAAAAGATAGTAGGAAGCTTGAAAGCAAGAGAAGTCTTTAATAAAATGGTTGAGTTAGCTCACAGTAATGGTGAACCAGGTATTATCTTTATTGATCAAATCAATGATGATAACCCTACCCCTCAGTTAGGTGAGATTGAAAGTACAAATCCATGTATCACTGGTGACACTTTAGTAGCAACAGAATATGGACTAATGAAAATGGACGAGCTTTACGCTAAATATAATCAAGGGAATTTACGTATTGTTACAGACAACCGTGTATCTACTGAATCAGTCATGGTAGCTAATGGTGGCATTATCATTGAATCATTACCAGATTTAAATAAAATTGGTACCTCTACAAATGTCATCTCCCATGCATATCGAAATGGTGAGAAAGCAATAATGAAGCTTACTACCAATGCAGGTTTTGAAATTAAAGCAACACCTGATCATAAGTTTCTTACTAATCAAGGTTGGAAAGAACTCCAAAACATCAAAATAGGGGATCATGTCCTCATTCAATCAGGAGAAGGAACTTTTTCTTCAATAGATGATCTTCCTTTTAAAGTAAAAAACACTTATATAGGGGAAAATGGGCAAACCTATACCTTTAACTTTCCACAACAATGGTCCAAAGATTTAGGTCTCATTCTTGGTTGGCTTATCGGTAATGGTTGGTTAAGAAATGAAGATAAAGATTGTCGTGTTGAATTTACCTTTGGTTCTGATGATATAGATATGTTAAATCATCTAAAGCCTGCTCTCAATAAAATGTACGGAAAAGAAATTCAAGAAATTAAACAAGAAAATGGAGTATATCATTTATCATATCATAGTAAATATTTTATCGACTTTTTCTCTAAATTAGGAGTTAAAACAGTTAAAGCTGATGATAAAGAAGTTCCAAATTCGATTTTTGCAGCATCCAAAGAAGCTGTAATTGGTTTCTTGCAAGGATTATTTACTGCTGATGGTACAATTACATTTAATGAAAAACATGGAGATTACTATGTTAGACTTACCTCCAAATCACAAAACCTACTAAAACAGGTTCAACTTTTGCTTCTCAATTTGGGAATTAAATCTACTATTTATGATAGAAGTAGAAATCCTCGCAAAGATGTGTTTGAATACACAAATAAAAATAATGAAGAAGTTACCTATTCCACAGATGGAAAGCTCTATGAATTAAATATATCACGGACTTCTTTAAGAGTGTTTGCAGAAAAAGTTAATTTTCTTTCTCAAAAGAAAAAAGATTTGTTAGCTAAAATAACAAATAAAAATTTACGTCAAGAAAAAATGTATGAAAAAGTTACGAAAATTGAACATCTTGATACTGAAGTAGTTTATGATCTCACTGAGCCAATGACCCACTCATTTATTGCAAATGGAATAGTAACACATAATTGCGGGGAGCAGCCTCTTTTACCTTACGAAGCTTGTAATCTAGGTTCTATTAATCTTTCAAAGATGGTGAAAATTGAAGATAATAACACTGTAGTTGATTATGATAAACTGGCAAAGGTGACAGCTGATGCAATCCATTTTTTAGATAATGTAATTGACATGAATCGCTATCCTCTAGAGCTAATCGATCAAAATGTTAAAGGAAATCGTAAAGTGGGATTAGGTGTTATGGGATGGGCAGATATGCTCATAAAATTAGGAATTCCTTATAACTCCGATGAAGCAGTTGAACTAGCCGGTAAAGTCATGGGCTTTATCAATGAACAGTCAAAAATCAAAAGTTCCGAGCTTGCAAAAGATAGACAGGCATTTCCAAACATTGAAGGCAGTATCTATAATGAACCGATTCGTAATGCAACTACTACTACCATTGCACCAACTGGAAGTATCAGCATTATAGCCAATACAAGCAGTGGAATTGAACCTTTATTCGCCATCTCTTACGAGCGAAATGTCATGGATGGTACTCTAATTGAAGTTCATCCTCTCTTCGAGGAGATCGCCAGAGAACGTGGTTTTTATAGCCAGAAATTAATGGAGCGAATTGCTCATGCAGGATCTATTCAAGAAATCGAAGAGATTCCTGAGGATGTGAGAAATGCTTTTGTTACATCTCATGATATTACACCCGACTTTCATATTCGAATGCAAGCAGCATTTCAACAACATACAGATAATGCTGTTAGTAAAACTATTAACTTACCTAACAAAGCCACTATTAATGATGTAGCAAACACTTATATGATGAGCTATCAATTAGGTTGTAAAGGGATCACAGTCTATCGTGATGACAGTCGGAGTGTTCAGGTCTTACAGGTGAAAAAAGAGAAAGAAGTTGAAACAAAAATAGAACAAATTAAAACCAAGCGTCCTAGACCAAATATCACCTTTGGGACTACAGAAAAGACCAATATAGGCTGCGGTAAATTATATATTACCCTTAATTCTGATCAGCATGGAATATGCGAAGTTTTCACTTCCACAGGTCGAGGCGGTGGTTGTCGTTCCCAGTCAGAAGCAACCAGTCGTTTAATCTCACTGGCATTACGATCAGGAATACCCATTGAAGAAATTATTCATCAGTTAAAAGGAATCCGTTGTGCAGCAGCAATTAAACGTAAAGGTGTAAAAAATGTATCTTGCCCTGACGCAATTGCCCGGGCAATTGAAACATATCTGGATTATTCCAAGGAAAGCAACTTCTTTCCTGAAGTTTCCTCTGAAGTAGCTACTACCTCTTTAGTAAATGAAGAAAACCAAGATAAATATGATTTCTTTACAGAAGAAACTAATGGTTCTGCCGTCTGTCCTGACTGTGGTACAGAATTAGAACATGAAGGTGGTTGCGTAATCTGTAGATCATGTGGTTATAGTAAGTGTGGATAATCAAGCAGGAGGCGGGGTCTCCCCGCCGTCCTCTCACACCACCATACGGCATTAGAATATGTCGTTATCAGATTTATCAAACCCTGCTCTTTCCAGTATTGGTTATTCAAAACGCTGTGCAATTGTTAAGTTTTAGCGATTCTCCAATACTCTTTTCGAGTGTTGGCTATTTTGATTGCCTCTTCATTTGGAAAACCTAACCCGCGTAATTTAGTTATACGGGTTTCAACTTTCTTCCATTGTTTCCGTAGTCTTCTTCTTATCCAACTTCCTAACTTCTCCAAGTAACTTTTCATATTGACTAAGCATATGATAGAATTAATTTGATCCACTTTCATCATTCCTTTTTAACCCCCTTAAGCATTTTGGTAGATACTTAAAGGGTACAATTTTTTGAGGATAATGGCAAGTGGATTTCCCATTTTATTCCTACATTTTTAGGTTGCCGTTTCTTACATTTTTATTTTACCATACACACTTCATACATCAAATTTACTGTAAATATATCCAATAATGTTTGGAATAGATTGTTCATCTATTCCTAAATCCTCTAAATAATGCTCAATATGGCAAATGTAACTTGTAGCCTGTGGAACAATTTCAGGAATATTCAGGATGATTGAAATAGATTTTAATTGATCTAAACTGAGAGAAACACGTCCTTGAAAAAATTCGGTTAATTGAAAATAATTAATATCTGTTTTTCTTGCTAGATCAGCAATGGTATAACCTTTTTCTTTCACGGAATTTACGTAGTTTTTGACCAATAGAAGAAAAATTCACTTTTGACCCCCTACTATTTTATTGTTATTTGTCATTGTTACCATAAAAAACTTCTATGTATTCTTATCGGAATATTTAATGTATATTGCATGATGATTTTTAACCTAATGCAAAAGACTTATACAACTATAGATATATTTATACCTGAAAAAAACCAACCAAATAGCCCATAAATACTCCTTTTTTTACTTGTTCAGTAACTCTTTTTGATATGATTCTATCTATAGCTTTAAATAAATCAAGTATAGCTTTTATATGTTCATCATCACCATGTAATACTATTTCATCTTCAAAAAATTTTCTTTTATCTCCTTTAGCAAATGATAATTCATCAACTACACCTACCTTTTTTTTAATTAACCAACAAAATATAACCTATAAAATTTAAGCATTCCTTTTCACAAAGTTTAATTAAACCAGTTAAAAATTTTTTACCAACTCCACGCTGGTTATGCATCACTTGATAAACATAAGAATAATCCAAACCTAACTTTTGAGCAAATATGACTTCACTCCATCCCTTACCTATCAAAAGCCTACTTATTTTTTCCACATTCAATTTCATTGTAGTCACCCCTTCTAACACTTCACTTAGGATTTAAATACCGTAAAGTCCGTTTTGTTAATTAAAATACTATATCAGGTAATTATTATTATAACTAATAACATCCCTATTGTCAATAATTTTCTTGTTAATTTGACGTTAGTCTTAAATTTTGAAGTATACCTATTTGATTTTTAATAATTGATATAATATAATTTTACATAGGTAGAAATATTTTAAACGCATAATTTATTCGAAATGAGGTATCCATATGAGTGATAACGCTACTTTTGGAGTATATCTTAAAAAATTACGAGAATCACGAAACTTAAAAATATCTTCTTTGGCAAAAAAATCTGGAGTAAGCACATCTTATATATCCAGAATTCAGCTCTAACGAGTAAATATTTTTCGATATATTTTGATATAATAGTTTCCAAAAATGCATAAATATGATATAATATAATTAGATATTATGTTGATTTATAGACATTTGGAGGGATTATTATG
>DAOVRZ010000196.1:0-3606 GCA_030627905.1 Halanaerobiales bacterium | reverse complement strand
TTATAAGTCTTATTTCCTGCTAGATTATTTCTCATTGCCAGTGTGTTTATAAACATTCCGATAATTTTTTCTAAATCTGAATGAGATCTTCCTGCAATAGGTGTGCCTACTACGATATCATCTTGGTTAGCATATTTTGATAAAAGCAGATTGTAAACTGCCAATAACGCCATATAAGTTGTTACGCCCTTATGAGATATAAGAAGATTAAATTTATCTGTCAACTCTTCTCCAACTTCAAAACTGACTCTTCCACCACTAAGCTTCATATCACGTGATCTTTGATAATCTGTTGGCATATTTAGCACTGGAATTTCACCCGCAAAGGTTTTCAACCAATATTCTTCCTGTGATTTAATCTTATCTGAGTTAAAAAACTGATTCTGCCAAACTGCAAAATCTTTGTAGTGAATTCTTAAATTCGATAATTCTTCTCCAGAATAAATTCTCATAAAATCATTAATTACTATACTCATCGAAACACCATCTGCAATAATATGTGGCATATCAAACATGAGTACATATTTATTCGGCAACATAACTAGTCCTACCCTGAAAAGTGGTGTTTTAGACAGGTCAAATGGTTTAATAAATTCTTTTATTAATTCTGGGAGTTCATTTTCAAAAACTGTAAAATATTTAATTTCAAATTCAATTTCTTGCGAAACTTTTTGTACAATATCACCATCAATAGACACAAATGATGTTCTAAAAGATTCATGTCGTTCAACTAATTTTTCAAAAGCTTTTCTAAATTTTTCTTGATCTAACTCGCCTTCTATATACATAAATCCTGGCATATTATAATTAATACTGTCTTGTTCTAACTGATTTAATATAAATATTCTCTTTTGTGCTGAAGAAGTTGGATAATATTCTCTCTCTCCAACTGACTCAATTGAAGCATAGACTCCTTTATCAGCCTTTTTTATGCATCCTGCAAGTTCTCTAATCGTCGGTTTTTTGAAAATATCTCGTAAACGAATCTTTACACTAAATTCTTTATGAATTCTTGCTACCAAAGAAGTTGCGTTTAGTGAATAACCACCCAAATCAAAGAAGTTATCAGTTACTCCAAACCCTTCTTTATCCAAAACCTCTGTCCAAAGTTTTAATAATCTTACCTCTGTTTCGGAAGTTGGTGCAACATACACATTTCTTAAAAAGCTATCATCAGGTTCTGGTAATGATTTACGGTCAACTTTCCCATTTGTAGTTAGAGGTAACTTATCTAAAAACACAAAATAAGTTGGAATCATATAATCAGGTAATTTGGTTTTCAAATATTCTTTTAAGTCAGCTACTATAACCTCTTCCGTTGAAACAAAATATGCTGCTAAATAGTTTTCATCTTCAGTTCTTTTCTGTTCAGTAACAACTACATCTTTTATCATTGAATAACTTAATAACTGTTTTTCAATCTCTCCTAACTCAATTCTATAACCTCGAACTTTTACCTGATAATCTCTTCTTCCGACAAATTCAATATTCCCATCTGGTAGCCATCTTGCTAAATCGCCAGTTCGATACATTCTCTCACCAGTATAAGGATTATTTATAAATTTTTCAGAAGTTAATTCTGGTCTGTTCAGATATCCTCTAGCTAAGGATACACTTGAAACGCACACTTCTCCAACTACGCCAATCGGTGTAAGATGGTCATTTGGATCAAGTATATAAATATGAGTATTTGGTATTGGTTGTCCAATAGGTACAGTTTTGTAATCATTTTCTCTTGAAGCTTTCCAGATGGATGCACAGATGGTTGTCTCTGTTGGCCCATAGGCGTTTATATATTCAACTTTCTTTTTCCATTTCTGTACTAAGCCAAAATTTGTTGCAGAACCTGCGGTGATAACAGTTCTTAATGATCTGATTTCAATATGATTTAAGTTAGTCAAATAAACTGGTGGTAATGTCACAATAGTTATGCTATTAGTATTCAAATATTCTACAAACTTTTCATAATCGTTAATAATATCTTTATTGATCAAATACAATCTTGCACCAGTTAATAATGCCATGTATATCTCCCATACTGATGCATCAAAAGCACATGATGCAAATTGAATAACCCGATCATCTTCATTTACACCAAGATTATCTGTAAAGAAGTTCTTTAAATTAGCTATACCTCGATGTTCTAGCAAAACCCCTTTGGGTCGTCCAGTTGAGCCTGATGTATAAATCAGATATGCTAAATTTCTTGAATTATGTGTTCTCCTAATCTCCCCAAAAGTATGAGCATATAATTCTTGATCTGTTAAATCAATTACTTCTCCTGCAAACTGTACTTTTTCTGCTAAATGCTCTTGAGTGAGTAATATCTTAGTATCGCTATCTTCAAGCATGTACTGAATTCTATCACGAGGATTCTCAGAGTCAATCGGCAGATATGCTCCACCTGCTTTTAAGACTGCCAGCATTCCAACAATCATTTCTATAGAGCGTTCAACCATGATTCCAACTATCTTTTCTTTGTAAACACCTTTTTTACGTAGAATTGTGGCTAATTGATTTGCTCTTTGATTCAATTCTTCATAAGTCAGCTGTTCATCTTCAAATATTACAGCAACCTCAGCAGGTCTTCTCTTAACCTGTGCTTCAAATAATTGATCAATTGTTTCTTCTGGATAATCTCTATCAGTATCATTAAATTCATACAATAAGCACTGCTTTTCTGCACTGCCAGTAATCTCATATTTACCTAACAAAAGTTCTGGATTAACTACTATTTGTTCAATTAAGTTAATAAATTGATTTGCCAATCTTTCTATTGTCTCTCTCTTGAATAATTTTGTCCGATATTCGAAAGTCATTTTAATTCTATTGTCATTTTCTACCGCCTTCATTAAGAGATCAAACTTAACCACTTTATTTTCAAAATTATATGGGATAAATTTTAAATCTCCCTGAACAGTTTCTATTTTTTCCATATTTTGAAGAGCAAACATTACATCTAATAATGAATTATGACTTAAATCTCTTTTTATATTTAACTTATCTATCAACATCTCAAATTGATAATCCTGATTTTCAAAAGCCTTTAAGGTATTATCTTTGACATTTTTTAAGAACTCAAGAAAACTTATATCATTTACTGGATAATTTCTCATTACCAAAGTATTAACAAACATTCCGATAATTTTTTCTAAATCCGCATGAGATCTACCAGCAATCGGTGAGCCAACAATGATATCCTCTTGACTTGTATATTTTGCTAACAAAAGATTGTAAGCAGCCAATAATACCATATAAAGAGTCGCACCGTTTCTAGAAGCAAGCTCGTTAATTTGGTCATGTAAAGCTTTTGAAATTTCAAAATGATATCTTTCACCCTCAAAGCTCATAACATTTGGTCGTTGATAATCAGTTGGTAGATCAAGAACAGGAATCTCACCTGCAAATCTATCTAGCCAATACTTTTCTTGTTCAAGTATAGCCTCAGAATCAAACAATTGATTCTGCCAAACTGCAAAATCTTTATACTGAATTATCATTTCTGGTAATTCTTTACCTTGATATAAATTAATGAAGTCACTCACCAGTATATTCATCGAAATACCATCAGAAATAATATGATGAATATCATACATTAATACATAT
>DAOVRZ010000042.1:0-41346 GCA_030627905.1 Halanaerobiales bacterium | reverse complement strand
ATAGAGTCAATATATGGACACTTGTGAAAGCTTATTGCTTATCAGCTTTCTTACTATGTTTTATACCTGTAGTATTATTTAATTTTCTTATTCTTGTATTCTCATATTTTAAGAATATAGCAGTTATTGTCGAATTAATTATTAGTTTTCGATTTGCACTATTTTTTTTAGTGTTTATTTTATTTTGTTTATGTATTACAATGTTCTTAACTGTGTTAACAATGATATCTACAAAACCTGAGAAAATAAGATTTT
The DNA here is from genome assembly GCA_030627905.1 of Halanaerobiales bacterium. GTDB lineage: Bacteria > Bacillota > Halanaerobiia > DY22613 > DY22613 > JAGMES01. The sequence continues at coordinate 41,091 of DAOVRZ010000042.1, read as the reverse complement.
ATCTTTCGCTTTCATCTTTTTCTATTACGTATGCTACTATTTTACCAATGAAGTTGCTAATTGAAAAGGGTTTCACGTTTGATAGTATTAGCATAATCTACTTCCTTAGTATCACTTTATTTAGTATAGGTTGTATTTTTGCCGTATTTTTATACTTTATATCCAAAAAATTGAGTACTGAAATTGTTGTCCTTTCCTATAAACAATAAATATCAAACTATCCAAGTAAAAGGAGTAAAATTGTTTTATACTACCAACCCAAACGGTTGGTTTTCTTTTTATGCAATTCATTACTTGGACTGTATAAAATTTCAAAAATACAAATGAAAAAGACCCTCATCAAACAAGGGTCTTAATCTCAACATTTGGCAGGAGTGTGTAGGAATCGTACCCACCCAGACACCCCTTTCCGCTGGTCGATTTTCTGATATATTAATGTCATCTATTCCACCCCTAAAGCCTTAAAAACTGCGTCTTCTGGACTTTGATAGAAAGATATCTGAAACTTAGCAAATAATTCAGCAGGTACTGTTGCTATATCCACTGCTGATGCCATAGGCAGAAGAATTTTCTTAGCTCCAACATCAAAACATACTTGCAATACATTTGCCAGCTCTTCAACTTTATTAATTGTGCCGCCAATGCTAATAGATCCTAAAACTACATGCTGACTTTGTGTAGGTTTTCCTATAGCTCCTGAGCAAAGGCCTATAAAAGCTGCTAAAGATAACTCTGAAGTCATTCCTATTCCTTGCAAATCCTGTATGGCCATTAAATAATCCTTCGTTTTCGTGCTAATTGTACCACTTATATTTTTATTATTAGCTTTAAAGTAGCTATACGCTGTAGCAATACTCTCTTTAGCATCCCTATTTGTTCCCAAGCCTGTTTTTTCAAACTTTCCTGAGCCAGATACCACTTCTGTTTCTATCTTATATACACCAATCATTCCTGATTCACCACGGGCAACAGTATAAATATGACCTGGTTTCCCCTTGCCCTCAGGTATAAGCTTGCTTCCTCCTTGTTCTGGAACAGATACGAATTCTTCTTTTAAAGTTTCATTGTCAATATACGAAAAATGTACATCATAAAATTCCATACCACCTATTTTCTTTAATTGCTCTTTCACTCTTCTTCTTCCTATTAAAGAATATCTCAATATTTCTTCTATATCATCTTTAGTAAAATCTCCATTAGGATATATTAACTTAACAAGACCTGACAAAGTTTTTCTAACAGCAATTACATCTCTTTGATTCAGATTATTTCCTAACTTAAAATATTTATCTATAGTATCTGAAAATGATCTTTTACGCATCTCTCTGAAAAATTCAGCAACATAATCCGTAATAAAACCATATTCATTAGTAAAATACTCAGGTCGCATCTTCGGTATTTCCCAGCCTGGTATATAATAATGCATGCGATCGAAGAAAGCTGAATCATAGGCCATAGCTGCTGGAAACGGATCAAACAAATGAGAAGTTTTTAAAAGTACATCAACACTTTGATTAATATTCCCTACAAACACCATAGATGCAGAGGCTGCTTTTTCTTCTCTTCCTCTTGCAAAAGAGCCTGATGCCATGTAGTCTTTCATTATTTGAATTCCATCTTTATCTTTAAATGTAATTCCAGCCACTTCATCAAAAGCAACAGCATCCCACATACCAACTAGTCCAATTTTTCTTGAGGACATATTATAGAAGAGGTTAGCAACTGTAGTTTGTCCTCCAGATACCAAAATGGAATTTGGGGAAATCTCTTTATATACATGAGATTTACCTGTACCTCTAGGTCCCAGTTCACAAACATTATAATTATTTTCTACTAAAGGAATCAGTCTGGCTAATAAATGCCATTTTACTTTATATTCTAATTGTGTAGGCTCCATTCCTATTGATCTTAGAAGAACATCTATCCATTCATCTTTAGTAAAATATTTTCGACCTTCAAAAACTTCTTCTAAATCCATATTTGGCATTTGAATAGGCTTTAAACTAGCAATAGAAAATGGATTGATTTTACGATTTTCTTCATCATAATAATAATCCATTTTTAAAATACACCATATGCCACCTGCTAAAAGTTTTTCATACTCTTTCACATGATGAGCTCCTATAACTACACCTTTTAATCCTAAATTTGAAAACTCTGCTTCATAACAGTCATTTTTTTCATTCAACTTTACCGATATTTTATCTATAACAGTATATTGACCTAACTCTCTAATTTTTGATTTTACTTTTTCAGCTTCATCAGGTCTTACGAAGTTATCAGAAAGAATTTGTTTAACCCTTTCCACACCTTCATTAATGCTATCTTCATCATCAGATGCAGCATACATACCAAGTAAGTATTCTAGGACATATACTGGTACGTTTGCACCTTCTTTAATCTTTTTTGTCAGATCCTTTCTTACAACACGACCTGCAAAATGATGATTTAATTTATCATTTAAATTCACTTCCGCATCATGTGGTTCCATCTATTCACCCACTTTCTCTAAAATCCAAAATCATCTGCAAAGACAAGATCAATATTAAATCCTATCTTTTGATAGATTTTTTCTACAGATTCATCTTCATCTTCCAGTACAAGATAGTATTTTTTTCCCTTATCATATTTCAAATCTTTTAATGTAAATTTTTCTCTATATGTTCTCTGTTCCGGTCTTTCAGAAGTACTATCTGCTATGATGATATTTTCATTGGATATTCTATCCCCATGCTCATCTTCAAAGTAAAGTTTAAGTCTAAGTGGTATTACTTTATCTTCTACTTTTTGAGTTTGGAAGAACTCTAGATAAGTGATTCTATTAGTTAGCTTTCTTGTGATATTTGTTAATTTAACTTCCACTTTGCGTACTTCAAAAGTATTTTTTTTACTATTTTTAAACTTCACTAGTGGTATAACAATCTCTTGTAGTGCAATTCCTTCATGAGCAAATTTAGAACCATCACCTTTGATTTTAAATCTATTATTTCCCCTTGGTACTACTGCTTTTAATTCTGTATTATTTAAAATATAGGTCATTGGAATAGATAAGGTACTTTCCTTCTTTTTGCTTTCAGTTGTTAAAATAAATCTTCTACCTTCTTCGATAGAATCTATATCACCTTTGCTAAGCTTATCACTTTCATTTAACCCAGTTCTTTGATAGATAAAACCATGGTCTGATGTTACATAAATATTAATAGCACTCAAATTATTGACAAGGGCACTTATTAAACCTTTGATATCCAAAATGGTTTTTTCTACATATTCAAAGACATCTGATTCATTATTATGACCCATGTTATCAATACGATTATGATAAATGTAAACAAGTTTTTTTCCACCAAGAATCTCTCTAAATTCCGCTCGTTTCATATCTTTTAATGTATCATAGGTAATCGCAATACTGTCTTCACATACAGTCTTTAAAATTTTTCCACGATTTTCTGTACCCATCGTAGATATACCATCTAAAACAAAATCTCCTTTATTATTATACTCTATGGATTTATAAGGTAATAAACTTGCCATACCCAACTTTGTATAAGAAGGTACTACACCTTGCATATATTCTATTTCTACTTGTCCACGTCTTTCGGTATTTAGAATGTCCATAAGCTCTTTAGCTGCTTCATATCTGAGTGCATCAGATATAATAACAAACACCCTATCATTATTTTCAACATGTTTTTTAATAACATTCGTATAAAAATTTTTCTGCTGATTAATACCTTGAATCCTATACTCATGTGCAAAGGCATCCTCAACTGACATAGACCATTTATTAGATAACTCATTTAAAAACCAATATACATAGGTGTTCTCTACTTTTTCACTCAGTTTAATAAAGGTTTCACTATCAATTTCCTGATAAGCTAAACAGAATTTACGATAATGATAGTCAAATAAATAGTATTCTTTTGAATATTGATCCAGCATCTCTATTGAAACTTTTTGAGGAATATTACCCTCAAATTGAGATTCAAGTTTTAGTAGCTCTATAGCATGCATAAGAGCAGAATATTCAGCTTTGTACTTTTTATACCAGTGACCTGTCCTTCTTTGACTAATAATATTCAAATAATTTTCAAATTCGCCAGTTCCGTCTATAAGACGACTAATAATATTTTGAATGATAACTTCATCAAAAACTCTAAAAGTATCACAGTATAAATAATCATCAATAGGCCATTTAGTAATATACTCATCTACTTTTAAGACTTTTTCAATTCTGTCTGCCAAATCATCATAAATCTTACCATCAACTTCGTGATTCATAAAATGATTAAGAAATACGATTGCTTCTGCTTTCTTTTCTTTAACAGGTAAAGCACTTTGCCAAGTAGAAGGAAACTCCTTAATATTTAATTCTGATTCAACATGAGCTACCATTAACAGAATGAGCAGTTTTTCTATAGAATCTTCTTCAAAATGGTAGCCATATCGTTCACGTATCAATTTCCACAAAACTTTTTTATCACCGTATTTTTCAATTGATTCAAGATGTTTATTTTCATCTTCAACTTCTCCTAGAATAACGGTTTTAACAACGTCTTCTAAACTTGGATAGTTAAGTTTGCATAAAGCTGATAAGATACCAATATGAACCCTATTTGAGTTATATTCTGTAATCCCATAAGAAGAAAACTTATTATATCTATCCTTAGCATTAAAGAATTTTAAGTATTTCTTAAACACATCTTTTAACTCCACAGCTCTAACACCTAAATCACGCATAATTACTGTAGTTTTATCTGTTGAGAATTCAGTACTGTATTTTACTATATCCAAAAGCCAATTATCTCTTGGAAAAGGTTTTGGTCCACTTGAGTAAATTAAATAGTTTGAATCAGTATCTAACTTTTCTAAATGATATTTTATTTTAAAAGCATTGTTGCCACTTAATTTCAGTAATTTTGCATTTTCAAGCTCAATCTTATCTATATCTTCAACAAATTCTGAGTCTTCATCATACCAAAATACAAGATTTCTCTTCTTGCCATCAGATAAGTCTTGATTCAGCTGTTTGTTTAATACTTTTTTTATTTCATCTAAATTCATATCTTTACACCACCATTAAAGTCGAATTAATAACGAAGTTATTATTTCTTAAGTTTAACAACTTTCAGAAGGAGATTTGAACTCTCACTGAAGTTTTGAAATTATTGTAAGGCTCTTCCCCATTTATGAAGATGGGGGACATTTATGCCTTCCAAAATTGTTGTTAAAGCTTAATCTTTGAAAGTAAGTTAGCCGTTAATGGCTTTTTACCTTCACCTTGAGGAATCTCAACATCTTGGAATTTCATATAATTTACCTTCACTCCATCATCAAGATCAATAGAAATTCTTTGGTTCGCGATGTGGGCAATAACTTGATCATATTCCATACACTCTCTTTGTTGTTTTCTAAGCTTTTCAAGTTTCTTAGTAGCAACAATTTTTTCTCTTTGAGGTACATCACTTTCTAAGATAAGTTCTAAACGCTTCATCTCAGCATCATATTTCTTTTGAAGCGTATGAAGATAATCTGTTCTAACTCTTGCTACTGTAGATTCATCATATCTATGCATGTAGATAAGAGCCTTAAATCCATTTTCTTTGCTTTTTATTTTACCTTTTTCATTATGAGATGTTGAGTCAAATAACCAGTAAATTGGTCGTTTTTTATACGTTTTAACATGGTCATTGTAGAAATCTTTTATGAAATATCTACGAATAGTATCTTTAGGCATTTCTCCAGATTTCATCCCAAGAGTGTCTGCTATATACTCCAGATTCTCTGAAAGAGTTTCTTCACCAAATGTTATTTTTACAAATTCAATAAATCTATTTGTGATATCTTCTTCAAAATATTCATCATCAACAATTGGAATAACATTACTTCCAGTTGGAATGAACTTTGAGTATCTATTGATATTAAACTCTCCACCTGCATAAATTAATTCTTTTTCATCTAGAGAGTATCGTCCTAACATACAACCTACTGCATATGAGAGAAATGATTTTATATCTCTTTCTCTGTCAGCTTTTCTGATTGTGATGTCTTTATCATCTACTTCTGGTGTTAGTTCGGTTTGAAGTCCATAAATATCTATGAATATACGATTAAGTTCTTCTTCGTTCGATTTTAATTGATTAAACGCTTCCTCTGTCTCAGTTTCCCAAATATTAAACACATTGCTTAGTTTAATATTTGAACCTAAATCTAAATGTTTTAAAAAAGGATGAACCTTAAAATCCCATGAAGTTTCAAAAGAATCCCAATCTATTTTTGCTATATCAATAGTATACTTAACTAATTCATTTATCTGAGACATCATGCTTGAGTTAATAATGATTGGGATTTTCTTTATTGTACCAACCTCATAATTCAATGTAGGGCTTAATGCAGAAACTAATACTTTATTAAGTTTAGAGTTTAATAATCCTAAAATATATTTCTCATTTTCCCCCAAATCATAAATCGCGCAACCAGCAACATCGAATAAATATCCTTGAGGAATATATCTAACAGAAAATTTGCTACTTGTAATTTTAGACCAACTTATAGATGGTTTAAAAAAGAACTGTGTATTGTATATTCGTTTTGAATAACTTCCGTATATTTCTTGTGCAATTTGTTTTAATTCCACACCATCACGTTGCCAATTAACAACGTACTGGCTATTACCAAACCACTTTCTGTATTCCCCTCCTTTATTGTAAGGAAACCATTTTAATTCACTTTTTAACGCATCTTCCGAATTTTCATATTGAAAACCAAGATTTTTTATTGATGCTTCATACCACATCCTTAGAAATAGATTATTATCCATTGTTGCCATACCTTGTCTTGGTTTTGCAATCTCATCAAGAAGAGAATCATTTAAATATATATTTCTTACTTTGTCACTAACCCAATAAGCAATAGGACTTCCTGGTATCATTGAAAAATCTTTAGTTGATGTAATATATCTATAATCTACATCAGAATTTTTAATTGCTTCAAGTGTTTTTACTTCTTTTCCACTAGCTGTATTATCATCCACAACTCTAATAAACTGTCCTTCATAATTATTAATACTACTATTTCTAATTACAAAAGTAGTAGACTGAACAACTTCTCCTCCTATTTCCTCAAAAGCTCTTGGTCCCAAATGAATCATTGATTGTATCTCTGTATTTAAAATAAGTTTTTCTCTAAGCTTTTCATAACTAGATAAAAACATCCACGAATGTTGGTTTATCATTGAATCAAGTCCATTTTTCTTAGTATTTCTAAGGCAAGAATCCATAAATACAGCAAATAAGTCACTTTTTGAATCCTTATAATTCTCATTTACATATTTTACAAGTTTGGGATTCATTCCTTTTCTTCCTATATAAGGAGGATTAGTAACTACAGTATCAAACTTCCTACTAAGTATCTTTGCCTGCTCAAGAATTGGTACAAATTTTTGTAGTATAGTTCTTCGATACTGCATTTCAAATAAATCTAAAGATAAAATATCTTGAATCTGATCTATTCTTTTTTCTATCGTTTTAAAATCAATATGTTTAACTTCAAGAATCGAACCATATTCTTTTGCATCTTTAAATGTGTCTATTAAGTATTCAATATCTTCTCTAGAAACTAATTTTTCTATTTCAGTTTCTTTAGGATTTACTAAAAAGTCAATCACTTCTTTCGAAATACCATTACTCTCTTGAATAGAGCAAACATTAACGTTAACAGGATTTCTGAATATCCTTCTGCTCTTACTTCTCGCCTTCATCATTAAAGCAAAATATGCTAATTGACCTGCCCTATCATCTATATCTAATCCATAAATATTCTTTTCTAAAATCAATCTTGGTATTTCTCTTTCAGAATATCCAGCTTTCAAATAAATATCATAAAGAACATCAAAGGCATAAACCAATATATGTCCACTACCCATAGCAGGATCTAAGAAAGTAATTTCTTCTGGATTTAGATTTTTATTAATTAGTTCATCAAGTTTTGCTCTGACTTTTGGCTCCTGTTCAGCTTCTTCAATATAGTATTTCCAGTTTGATTTCAATTCTTCATCTGGATGAGATTCTTGCCATAACCTACCTAATGAATTTTCAACCATATATTTTACTATCCACTTCGGTGTAAATAGTTGAGTAGCTGCAGGAATATTCTCTTTTGTTATCTTCTTATTCTTCTTTAGTCCAGCAAATACTTCATCTTTCTTTTCAGAAATATAATATTGATAGAGCCAGCCCACTATCTCTATACCATGTTCACCTTCATTGGCTTCTTCTTTTAATTCATCTTCACTTAATTCAATTTTCCAATCATATTCATCAATTAATTCAACTAATTCTCTTATAACTGAACCTTCTGTTAAAAGGTAATCTGGTAATAATAATTCTGTAAAATCTTCTATTTTCTCAAACATCTTAGGTAAAATTTCATTAAGTTTATTACATTGTTTAACGAGCAAATACTTAAAAAGTTCTTCGGTATCAGGATTATCCTGTAGTCTATAAATAACTTCTCTATCAACATCTAGATCAATGTTAAGTGCTTCATTTATAATATCAGGTTCAATCTTACCGGGCTTTATTGATGACAAAACTCTAACACCTGTAGGTAAATATCCATTGACCTCCATAAAACGAAGTGCAATAAAACGATTAAACCAGGTATATGCTACTTCTTCCACTACTTGGTCAAGACCCTTTTCTTCAACTTGCTTAACTAATTCTTTTCTTTGTTTGAGTTGAAATTCTTTAAATATTTTAGCATTCTCTCTATTTTTTACTTTAAAGCCACCTTCAAATTCTTCAATATCATGAATTTTGTCAGGTGCTTCTATTCCAACATCATATGCCTTTTGAATAATATCTTCTTCAATAAGCTTTCTTCGTGCGTTTACTGCAAACTTCTTAATCGCTGACTTATTCATCTAATTATCCCCCTGTTAGATCAATTTAATCTTTGAATCTTCATCTATTTGCTTTTCTAATACCTCTCTCATATGATTCAAAAAATCTTCTATATCTTCTTTTGTTTCAATCAGTTTTACCCCATGAAGGATATTTGCAACACTAACGTGTTTAATTTTTTTAGTTCTATAAACAGGTGGTTCAGGTTCTTTCGTTCCTTTTGGTTGCTTTTCTCTAGCTTTTTCTAATGCTTTTTCTTGTTTTACTCGCTCAATTTTTTCAAAGCATCTTTGTTTAAAACGATCTGATTCTTCTTTCATGGCTATAGCTTCATAAAAGTTATTCGCAGAATCTAAACGATCTAACAAAGCTTCAAATTGTTTTTTAAATTCAGGTTTTAGCTCATCTTTGAAATCAAACTGTTCTATTTCATCAAGAACTTTTTTCTTATCATTTACAATGACAGTTCTAATAGGTTCACATTCCTTTACAAGAAGATCCACAAACTTTGAAATAAACTCATCGATGAGGTTAGGTAATTTAGAAATTTGATTATATGGATTTTTATTCTCGACAATACTTTTGATAGAATTAATCAACATAATTGTTTCCTGGTCTAAAACATAACTTTCATTCTTACTGTAGATATTAAGCTGTTTTAGAGCTTTATTAAAATATTCTACTTGCTCACCATCAAAGAATTTTTTTACATCATAGACGTCTTCTTCATAATCAAGATAATCATCCTTTTTATCTTTAAGTATGTCAAAAAACACTTTAACATCTTTAATCTTTATAATCTCAGTAAATAGTCCTTGTCCTACTTTCATGACTTGATAACCTGGATATTTTAAATGTTTATAGTTGACAAGTAATTCTCTAATAGTCGATAATTCTATCTCAGAAAATTCTTTAAATCTTGTCATTAAACCATCTTCATCTGCTGACATGGCAGTATAGTTAAATAATTCTTTGGCAATTTCCTTAGCGTTATTAATTAGTACTGGAGAAATCTTCGTTCTTTTCTTAATAAGAACTCTATCTACATAATCTCGCTTAGTTAAATATTTGATAAGATCAGGATCATTTATTTTTAAATATTCATTTGCCATTTCAAGAGTAATCTCTTGAGCTGTGAAAATCCGAAGAACTATACCCACAATATCCATATCTAACCATCCATAAGGTGCTTTACTGTAAATATCCATTATGGATTTCATTGTTGTAGGAATGTGTCTCTCTGTATTTCTTGTTATAAACCCATCAATTTCAGCTACCGCAAGATCATTGGGCTGTTCACGGTCTATTATGGTAAGTTGCGACTTATCAGCATTAATAATATTAACTAAATCCTTTATACTATCAACTGGTGTATTGATATAAGCCAGTTTATTATATCGGTTATCAATCATATATTTAAAGCCAACATTTATACGTTCTACTGGAAGTTTTGGTTTAATATCAAGCTTTTGAGAATTTGAATAGATCTCCGCATGTTTAAGATTTTCATGAAGAAGGTCTGTAATTCTTCTTTTTCGTTCATTGATCTCACGTTGCTTTCTCGCTTTAATTTCCTCAATTTCTGGTATCCCTGAACTGCCTTTTCTCGTAAGATAAGTTTGTATTTGAAGTACATCTTTCATTTCTTCAAGATATGCAGTATCCATAGGCATTTTAAGAATTAAATTATTCTCTCTAAAAGACATCAGCTTAAGAGATTGGTCATTAAGTTCTTCACCAGAATCAAAATATGGCGTAATGATCTTTAGCCCAATATCGTGTTTTTGACCTGAATAAAATCTATCATCAATAATCTTGTTATAATCAAAATGATATCTTAAGCTATATCTGTATTTTTTTATATCACTAAAAATACCATCAAATATTTCTTCACTGATTTTTTGAATAACTTCACCCATTTCGATTGGGATAGCCTGAATTTCTTTATTCACATCCTGCTCTTCATTAGTTAAGAAAATATATTCGTTACCATTCTTTTGAATAAGCGTCTCTTTTAATAGTCTTTTAAGGGAATTTTCAATTTTCTTTTTAAGGTTAATTTTATCTTCATCAATATGAGAGACCATTAGAGTTGCAATATTTTCAATATTAGAAGGCAGCTCTTTGACGTATTTAATCATAAATAAAACTATAAGTACTTCCACATCAAATGCTTCTAGATTATCATTATCTTCTGCATGCAAAATAACCATTCTTATATTAGAATCAAGAAAGGCTTCAATAGTTCTATAAAAAGCATTAAATGGGACTATCACACCAACTTCTTCATTGACAAATTGAATTGCTGATTCCTGAAATGCACTTAATAAGGAACGTTCCCCTTCCGAAAGATGCTTACCACTTGCTCCATGCAAACGAATACCCGTAAAGACAGATTGTAGTAAGTTAAACTGATACGGAATGAAAGGATAAACTTCTACAAAATCTTCAACTGATTTATAACGTTTCATCTCTGCTGTATCTGATGAGAAAGTTATCAAGTTCTTTAATATAGCTTCTTTATCGTCATAAAACATCTTTAAAGTATCTACCGCTGTTTGATTTTTCTCAAGAATACGCTTCTTGATAACTTCATCTACATTAGCACTTGATAAATTTAATCTTGTATTGAAACGTCCTTGAATTTTAGAAAAATTATTTCCTTTAACCTTAGTAATTGAATCAATATCCTGTTGGGATGTAACAATAACCCAGGCACGACCACCACAAAATGTTCCTAAGTCTTCAACCACGGTCTGAAGATTTAACATAAGTTGCACACTATCACCTATATATTGACCAATTTCATCTACAAGAAATACAACATGATGATTATTTCCTTTAGATTCAATATATTCATTCACTCTCTTTGCAAATTTTTCAATACTAAGAGAATAATTGTCTTCTGCTTTTTCATACCATACTCTGGCTGATTCCTCAGACATTTTTGTTGTACTAACTAAAGCTTCTATAACACTATCTCCTTCAAAATATATGTCTTCTCTTGCTTCTTCCCACGAAGAACCCGAAACTTCTTTAAATTTGGCTTTAAAGCCTTCATATGTACCATCCTTAACCAATTGTCTTTCTAAGTCAGCAAGCCAAGGAATAGAACCACAGAAGCCTTGCATTTCATCGAACACTTTATTGAATACTTTAACGATAGCATCCTTGTTATTCTTAGAATCCGAATCTGACTTTGAATCAATATTAAATAGAATAACATCAGTATTAATTTTTCCAGCTCTCATCATATCTGCAAGCATTGCAGGATCTTTGATTTTTCCATCAAAGTACTCTACAGCTTGTTTCCCTTGAACATTTTTATTATCTAACAAGTAAGAAAGGATTTTCAAAAAGTGTGACTTACCACTTCCAAAAAAACCAGAAATCCATACACCCATTTTATCTGTATAGTCATTATTCCCTCTTCTATAACTTTCAAAAAAATCACCAAAGTGGCGGCTAAGTTCTCGTGTCACAATATATTCGTCAAGTTCATGATAAACATTTCTGTCATCTTCCTGACCAATTTTAATAACACCTTTAATATCTCTCTCAATATCCTTTACAAACATCTTTTTTAGTTGCATGTTTTCATACCCCCTTAATTTTTATCCACCAATCGAAACGCTCTATAATAGTTGTCATCTTTTAATTCATCAAACAAATGAAGTTCAAGTCCATCATAAGTTCCTGGAAAAAACATGACAAGCGGTACATCGTCAACGACTGCATGAAGTGAATTAAGTATAGTATGTGAGCGAATTATCGGCCATGCTTTACCAACACCTGTAATAAAGACGATATCTTTTTTCTCAATATTTGTTCTAATATAGTCTAAAATCAAGTTATTATCTTGAGTCAGTCTCAAAGTATTCTTAATTGGTTTTAATATCTTTTCACTACCCTTTTTCTCTTCCATTTCAAAAACTTTATTGAGATATCCTTTATCTTCTAAAATTTTAATTATTACGTCGTATAGGTTAAATTCTTTGATTCTTATTTCAGAATCAGCAATATTGACCTTCTTCTTTAAAAATTTAATATGCTCTCTAACAAGAATTTCATACTGTGGTTCGTAATCGAAGATATAATAGCCTATCTCATTGCCAAGACCTTTATTTTCTCTGAAACTTTTTTCTGTTATCTTTGGTAATATCTCATCTAATCTTTTATATATGTCTTTCATCTATCTCTCTCCAATCATTGCTCTAAGATAAACCTCATCACCCTTGTTTTTAATATGATTATAAACATCTGATTCAATAATCTGAGGTATGATTAGCAAGTCTTTCTTTTCTCTTTTTATTAACCCGGCTTCTCTTAGTATCCGTTTGTAAACTTGCTTTAATTTGTAAAAGGTATAATCCTTCCACTCGGCTAGTTGTTCACTTTGTTCCATCTTTATAGTAAAAAAGATACTGAAATCTTTATCTGCGATATATTTTTCATTAAGTATCATTTTTTCTCTAAAAACTTCATTCATAAATTCAAAGAATAATAAGTCCGTTTTCAATATAGTATATAAAACAATCTGTTTGCTGGTTTCTATAATTCCATTCACAACTTTATCTATTAGATAGTCATCAAGAAGTTCTATTCTCTCTAATATTCTTGCAATAATTTCACGTCTGCGCGTGTCAGTTTTCACCATAAACAAATTTTCTTTTACCGCATTATTTTTAATTTCCAAATCCGTCAAGCCTTGCAATTTCAACTTCGCTACTGTTTTAAACTCTATATAAAAATATGGTACTGATTTTAAAGTTGATGTATATTGTTTTCTCAAAATAATCACTCCTCCATATTGTCGGACTCACTTTTTGATTATAATTTAATTATAATGTATGTAATCTTGAATTACAATAAAATATACAACCTAGTACAAATCTATAAAGTTATAATTTCACTTTCGCAATTCAAAATTCCGACTATATGCTAGTGGAGTTTTCCAATCAATTCCTCAAAAAATCTTCTCACCTAAATCCATACCTTTCCGCCTAATATAAACTTTTTCCAGTTCTTCTCCTTATCAATAACCTCTATATTTTCTCTAAATGGATTCCTTATCACTCTAAGATTACTCTATACTCATCCTAATTCCCCCTTTACCAATAAGTTTCCCATGGTCGAGCATAATCAGGCTACCTTATTTTTCAGTCAAGACATAATTAACTATTTTAAGACAAAAGTTCTAAATATATTTTCTTCAACTACAACCACTATTCCTTTTTTTTACTTAGAAATAAGTATTTAATTTATGGATCAAAATTTGTTAGATTCCACTTTCGTGCTTTTTAATATTAACCTAATTTCAATAACTTCAATACCATCAAAAATTCATCTACAATATCTTCCTTATCTAATTCAAAATAAATAGCAAGCATTACTGTATCTTCAGATGATAGTCTAATCCTATTTTTAATTTCTTCAATTTGATCACCCTTAAAGTAAAAATCTAACAAACAATTTTTTCCTCCATATATCTCTAACTCTTTATACTTATCAATTAATGATTCTAAGTCTATCTTTTCAAATTCATTTTTTAAAAAGGAAAACTCAAAAAAATCAAATCAAGATTAAAACCTATATCCCCAATATTTTTAACTTCTAATATTGGAATAGGATACTGCTGTATTTCATATTTTCCAGCAATCTTGATATAATTTTTATCTGCAAAAATTAGTTGGCATGGATATCCTAATTCTATCAATTTTTTATAAGCATTTTTAGCTTTTGAAAAAAGATCATTCAAGTAATTATTCATTTTTTCAATATTCATTTCTGTCTTCCTCACAATTACCTACTCCCTTCACCTACGCTTTGAACAGATCCTTCTGTTAATACTTTGTAACAATAAAAAAGACTCTTGTCTGAAATCAGACCAATAGCCTTTTTTCTTTTATCATAATGATTACTTGTTAATTATTTCAATAATTTTATGCATTTTTAAAAAGTATTCTTCTTCTAAATCAGCAATGACCCGAAGTTTCTTTTTACACCGCTCAATCATGTCATTTGGTGATTTGATTAATCCTTTAAGAAAAATATTTCTCGCAACCAGCCAACTCTGTACGTTATAATCTAAATCGTCAACCATCTTCTGAATCTCTCCAATATTGAATTTTTCTCCAATTAACTTTATATATTCTGAATGCAATTGTGTTTGTTCAACTAAGTCACTAAAATTATAAAATAACTTATACACTTTTTCTGACTTATCTTCTATGTCCACAAAAGTATCCAACCGATCAGCCAACTGGCGAATCCCCTTAACTCCAATCATTTTGTTCTCATAATTTACAAAATCAGCAGATATATATGAATTATCTTTATAGATATTCTCAGGTTTTGGACTCAACGCGTTTTCAATATTAGTCATCATACTGTCCATAAATATATCTAAAGATAATCCTTCAATTTGATGGGGTAAATAAATCTCAATAGAAGCATTTTTTACTGGAAATCCATTACATTTTGATCTTCGTGCATCCCTAATTATCTCTAAAGGTATCTCTTTATTATATAGTCTAAAGTTACCATCATAAATCGTAACCGTATTATTTTTATCAGAATAACCATTTATAATTAAATAGTGCCATGAATGACTTTTTTGATACTTAAAACTATTAAACGGCAGGTAGAATGAATCACATCTGACTGTAACTGGGATCCCCTCATTAAGTAATTCTAATGTATATTCCCAGGCTATATCTTCCTGATCGTATTCTTTTTGAATAACTTTTACCCCATAGTCTGTTTCAATTTCTTCAAAAAAGTTTCTGCATCTTCGACCAACTTTATTGGTTCTTGGTGACCTATATTCAAAAAAGCAAATTTCTTTCCCCACAAGTTCTTCAATATGCCCATAGCCATAAAATTTAAAATAAGTTTCAAGAATTCTGCTTTCACATTGTAAATAAGCCAATTTTGAAAAATCTACTTCAGGAATCAAAATCGTCTTTATCTCCATATTTTGCCCCTTTCTATTATGTATATCTCTAAATATTTACTTTTACTAATACCCTTTATTAATGTTTACTATATTTTTTAGTTTTTCTTTTTTTAAGTAAAGCTCTAGATTTTCTAAAAATAGATTTATAGATCTATCCATATAATTTGGAGACATTGAAGCCATATGAGGTGAAATGATTAGATTTTTTACTTTCCATAATGACGAATCTGAAGAGAGAGGTTCTTGATTAAATACATCAAGGATCGCTCTACGTATCTTCCTTTTATCTAATGCATCAATAAGATCAGTTTCGTCCACAACCATTCCCCGCCCAAAGTTCATAAAAATAGCGTGACTAGGTAGTAATTCAAAAACAGATTTATTGATTATACACTCTGTATCAGGTGTACCTGGTAACAAAGATATCAACACATCAGCCTCTCTAATTGCTGCCTGCCACTCATCAGGAAGATACAATTTGTCTACATATTCATTTTGTGTGAGGCTTTTTTTTATACCAATCACCCTACTTCCAAAGGGTTTCAACCGTTTAGCTACTTCAATACCTACACTGCCAAATCCCCAGATCACCACTGTTTTTTGATGAAGTTCATGGGCAGGAATAGTCCTCCAAAGTTGTTTCTTTTGATTGTCATAAATTGAAAAAATCCTTCTATTTACAGCCAATAGCAGTGCCATAATATGTTCAGCCATCGAAACAACATGAATTCCCTTTGCGTTGGTGAGGCAAATTCCATCGTTTTCATTGATATTTTTAATAAAGTTTTCAGTTCCTGATGTTAACAACTGAATCCAGCGTAAATTGACACCATACTCAATTAGCTCTGCATCAGCCTGGCGTCCCCATGAACCATAAATCTCTGCATCTGCCATATGAGGTTTCAACTCTTGATGATCTGATTTAGATATAATATTGAAAAGTACATCATATTTCTCTCCAACTGACTTGATAGCATGAAGAAGTAAAGAACTAGCTTGCCACCCTAAAACCATATTTATATTCATCTTTACCCCCCGTTATTTATGAAAATCTTAATCAATCGTACCAAGATATTTTTAATTCGAAAAAATACTTAATTTTCTCTTATCCTTTGCTTAGAGTAATAGCGAAGATGTGGAAACATGGATTATTGGGTAAGATAATTTCTTTTATAATCCTTTTATCATCAAGTTCAACAGACTGAAACCACATTGCAAATGCATTGTTGAAGTTATCACCTTTCTTTGTATGACAATGGTCACAATAAAACGCAATACTTTCACCATAAAGTGGCTTTGATGAACACCAATCACTAAATCCTACTCTGATTACCTCTTTTTGATCTTCATAAACCACTTCAATCCTCTCTCGGAAACTACCGTTATCACAACTTCCCAAGAAATGTATTACTGAATAATAACCTTCATGTATAGTAATTTTCTGATTGTTACATTCTATATTGTTATTATAATCATCTTCTTTTAAAGGGAAGAGAAAAGGCACATCATGGATCTTAATAATTGTCCCAGATTCGGGTAATAACTCTGCAGGAAAACTGGATATACCAAAATGCCCATTGCCAGGATTGGAATCATAACTGATTCCATCAGCGTTAAAATAATCATCTAAATTAATAATCGTGTAATTCTCTTTCATGCTAAAATCCTTCCCTTCTTAAAGGAATTCGAGAATGAAGATTTTAACCTCATTCTCGAAATCAAATATACCCTAACTTTGTTGTAAGAAATGCTTTACGACAGTATTGATATCTATCTCTTCCAATGTTAAATCCTTAATATTATTGTTTGTGCTAACTAAATTAATTAAGTCTGATGAATTTATATTATTTGGATTATAGTAAATCCAATAACTACGGTCTCCTTTTTCAACCACATTTACATTTAAATCAGTCAGGCGAATTTTTTCATCATTTGCCAACTCAATTTTTAAAATTTTGTTATCAGGTAATGATTTCTTTAATTCTCTAAGATTACCATCAAATATTTTTTTTCCTTTATCAATCATAATTAATCTCTTACATAATAATTCGATATCTTCAAGATTATGACTTGTAAGAATAATTGTAATTCCCTTTTTCACATTTAACTCTTTTAAAAAGTTAATAATATTCTCCTTTGAAATGATATCTAATCCTATAGTTGGTTCATCTAAAAATAGAATTTCAGGATCATGTATTAAAGATGCTACAATATCTGCTTTCATTCGCTGACCAAGACTTAATCTTCGCACTGGCTGATTCATGAAATCATCCATCTTCAACAAACCAACATAAAATTTCAAATTATTTTCAAATATTTTATTTGGAATTTTATAAATAGATTTCAGCAACTTAAAGGAATCGATTAAGGGCAAGTCCCACCATAATTGTGTCCTCTGTCCAAAAACAACTCCAATGTTTTTAACAAATTGCTTTCTCTTTTTATAAGGGATAATATCATTTACAGTAATTGTTCCAGATGTTGGAACCATAATACCCGTTAAAATCTTAAGCGTTGTAGATTTACCAGCGCCGTTTGGCCCTATATACCCAACAACTTCTCCTTTTTTGATAGTAAATGAAATATCATTTACAGCACATTTAACCTTATTTCCTTTAAATAATAATTTTGTCCATAGTTTATTTTTAGAATCGCTATATTTATATTCTTTCACTAAATTTTTAACTTGAATACATTCCATCTGCTTTACTTCCCCTTTCTACCAGATAATTATACCACTTGTTCATATTAGCCTTAAAACCCGGGTCATGGAGTGAATTAGCAATATAAAGAGCATCTTCTTTCGAAACTGTTTTCCAAAGTTTGTAACTTAAAATACAAAGAGCAAAATCTCTCCACCACGTATGTTCAATTTTATCTAATTCCTCAAAATTCGAATTTTTAACAGCATGTGTTTTTATATAATCTAAAAGTTCATCCAGTTCATTAATGGTTTTTAATCTCGGAGAATTTGAAAATGATTGAATTTTATCATTGTTCTCTAATAAACATTTAACTTTTTCAAATTCTCTTTCATAAATATGAAGGGAGTCTACAAAATGAAAATACTTACCAGATTGTATATTTAAGAAACCCGCCATCAACTCATGAAGTAATGTAAACGTGAAAATGTCATAAGGGAACCCTAACCACAAATCCTGTGATCTCATTATAGTAATCATATCTAATTTGCCTTCTCTTACGGAAAAGCGAAACATATTTGTACAGGGAATATCCCTATGATCTTTATAATCTTTTGCAGAATCGAATATAGTTATGGTTGCCCTGCGTGTGTCCTCATCTTTCTTTATTCTATCTAATGCTAACCTCAATTGATCCTTCCCATACCAATTTCGAATTCTGGGACCATATGCCCCCATTAAAATTCCATCATTGGTATAATTTTTTAGGTTCTCATTAAATGTATATATCCACTGTTCATCAGAACCAGAGAGAATCCATAACGCCTCTGCACACTGAAAACCTATATTCAAATATCTCTCCTTGAAAGTAAGCATACTTATCTGTGCATTTTCCAGGCATATTAAAAATGGGTGCAATTCCTTTGTAGAAAAATTACGTGGACTAACTTCGACTCCTTCATCGAGCGTTCTTATTAATAGTTCTTCATATATTTGGTTAATGTTGTTCCCTGTTATCAACTTTAGCACCTCCCTTTAAGTTGGACGTTCAGTTTTTGAATATATGAATTGTCCTTTAAAAATTTTAGAAACTAGCTTATTTTTAAAATAGACCAATGGACCTAACCCTCTGACCAATCCCCGTAATGGACTGATTAAAATAAAGTATACCTTTCTAAAAAAAGATAATTGAATAGGTTGATTGTTGATCCATTCTGCCATTTCCTTTACATGAGACAAAACAATAACAGTCCCAAGCCCATAATCTAAATAAACTGATGTTATAGATATAAAGGCTATTTCTGGTAATTGATAAAAAACACTCAGAATAATTAAGGACAGAAAATGAAATATATAGTGAAACCATGTCAAGATCACATAAATTCCATGCAATACTAAAGTTAAGAAACTTATGCCTTTAAGACGATCTTTCCGTTTAATAATAAATGCAACATCCTTAAAAAATTGATATCCACCACCAAACCATACTGCAGATTGTTTGATCAAAGAGGAAACTGACCATGCCACTTCAGAATAATCAAAAATAGGAATAGGTGTAATTGGGACACCAATCATGGACAGACGATTTCCTAATGGAACATCTTCATTGGGACAAGGAAATCCACCAATGGATTTTAACTGACTCAACCTGATAATAACTCCATGACCTACACAATAGACTAAACGTTTTAGTATAGGGTTTTTTCTTTTTAATTGAGTCATCATATTGTATATTTCATAGCCAAAAGCCCATCTTGTCTCCGCTATTCCTTCAATCTGCATATATGTATTTACTTTATTAAAATTAGCAAGATATATCGCGGGTTGTTGAAGAACTGGAGGATAATAGTTCTTTTCTTCATAGTACTTAGCAGCAACCTTTCCAATGTATAATAAAGAATTAAAATCTGGACGAGAATCTGCATCATACATGGTAAGATAACATTCATCAGCAATATCCCTATACTTTTCATACACTCTTTGAAAAGCATAGTTTACTTGATCAGCTTTATGTCCATCTACTCTGGGAAAATGAATACGTTCAATTAGTTCTATCCCAAACTCCTCATTAACATTTTTTGTGATATTATCAGCAATCTCTATAGTTGTCACTTCATTCGCTTTTGCTTCGCTTATTTCTCTTTCTGAAGTAATAATAAAGATCTTAATTTTTTCAAGTGGGTATTTCATTTGGAGTAAATAATTAATCGTCTCTTCCAAAACCGCTTGTTCTCTCAATACAGACATAAACAAGAATAATCTCGGTAAATTTTCCAAATTACTCTCAGAGACAAATTCCTTTTTTTCTTTCTGTTTTAAACGGCTCCACCTTAAAGATTTCACCATACCATAGTTTAAAATTGTTGCATCCTTTAATATCATAAAAAGGGTAAGTATATAGATTAGCAACAAAAAATACATTTAATAGCTCCCCCAGTCTGACCTGAATTTATAAAGTATAAATTATAAAAAATAATTATTTTTTATGCTATATTGCATTATCTACCCATTTATTGATAGATTGATAAATATAATCTCTCCACTGAGGATGGGAAAATAACAAATCAGCCCCTTCAATCTGTTCAATTCGCTCATCACTTAGCGACAAAAATTCAGGAATATAATCTCCAACGAAGATTTTAACAGGTTTTTGAAGTCTTTGTAACACTTTCAGACTTTTTATCTGATTCAAACTTTCAAAAAAGTCATAAGAAATCAGTTGACCTCGAACCCTATTTGCGTGTTGTCCCAATTGAAGGAAATATTCGTTAAGATTAATACTTTCATCCCAATTCCCTAAATCATTAGTATCTATTACATTATCCTTTTTAAACTGAATATACGTATCCTGATCAACAAAATCCTTAAGTTCATCTTTATACTTCAAATAAGGTCCAATTAAAATAACCCCATCAATATTTGAATTCTCTGCTAATTCTAGAGCAATAGATCCACCAATACCACTACCAACTAAAAAAATCTTATTTTTTAATTTTTTTTCAAAAGCATACTCTATAATATGCTTTCCATCTTCTAATAAAGTGGTATATTTCACATCCACTAAATCACCTGTACTTTCACCATGACCACGGTAATCAAAGGAAATTCCATTTAAAGTCTTATAGTTTTTTAGGAGTTCCATAAACATAAAATATGACCCTGTTTTGGTTTGACAAAATCCGGGAAGAAATATTAACATTGCTCTGGAGTTATTAGATATCTTTTCAAATCCATATAATATATGCCCACTATCTAATACTAACTGACGTTGTTCAATTTTCATTTGCATCCCCTCAACATTCTCTTCTTAAACCAATCTAATGTTTTATCCAATAGACTTTTCTCAGTAATTACAGAGGTAAAAAGATGGTCACCACTTGGGATTATTTGATGTACAATATTTAAATCCTTAGCTACTTCCCGACTATTTGTAGTAAGTAAGTCCATCTCTCCAAAAAAGGCTATTAAGTCTTCTCCTCCCTGACTTCTCTGCAACTCTTCTTCTACAACAAATTCCTTATAATCTTTAACAAAATCTATTGATATCCACAGTCCAAAATCTGTTGGTAAAACCAATTTTTTTGTCTTTCCATGACGAAAAAATCTAACTTTAAAAGGCATCCGCTCTGCTGCTTCTGGTTCAGCACAGAGTATAGGACTCCACAAACATACAGAATGTATCCTATCAAATTGATTTTTAACCTTAAGAGCGATCTTTGCCCCTTCACTAAAACCAATCAGACCAAAGGAAGAACTAATCTGATTAATAAATTGATTTTGAAGAATAGCCTTTACCTGTTCAACTTCTTTTGATAAAACTACATCACTAAAGGTACCCTCACTAAGACCAGATCCCGGTAAATCAACCCGCAATACATGAAATCCTTCTTTTACCAGTTGACGAGCAAAACGAACAAAGATTCTTCGTGTATCTATTCGATCTCCACAAAATCCATGAATCATTACAATTAAAGGACTTATCTCATGATTGGTCAAATGAAGGACCCCATAATACTCTTTTTCATCATGTTGAAAAGTAATAAATTGTTCTTTTAGCATTAGTCATCACCTAAATTATTTTTTTCTTTTTAATAGTAGGATAATAGATTCCCTCATCTATTTTTGATTCACCAGCTACAATCTCATCAAATTCCTTAAGGGTAATCTCTCCAAATAAGAAATCTAAAAGTTTTTCTACTTCCTTTTTTGAGTGTTTTTCATAGAAGTATGCGTGACTTTCTCTTATCAATTCTTCATAAGATTCACTTCTTGAATGAGCTAAATGATAATTTGCAGCTTCATTATTGTAGCCATACTGTAATCCCTTTTTATATAAGCGGTATCCTAATTCCATATGCTCAAATCCCCATTTTATGAAATTAGAATCAAAAAGCTCCGTCATTATCCACTCTTTTCTAATAGACAGATTGCCTACTAAAAAACTTATCCATGGAATGCTTGATTGATTTTTACCGTTCACATAAAGATGGTCAATCACTTTTACAAAACCAGGCTTTCTAGATAATCTTTTATATTTTTTAAAGTTTTGGTTAATTTCATTTAAGAGTAATTCTTTCACTCTTTTTAAATCAGAAAAATACAGTTCACGAATTTCACCAATGCAAACTAAATTAGAGTATCCTTCATGATATTCAAGATGTCTTTGTACAAATTCATTGCATGGAATCCGATCACTATCGTTAAAAATGATCAATTTTCCTTTAGCTTCGGCTATACCTGTATTACGTGCAACAGAACGTCCACTGTTTTTTTCCAATTGAACCAATCTAATATCAAAATTTTTTTGAAACATTTCAACTACACTGCAAATATCTTCTGAACTACCATCATCAACTACAATTACTTCAAAGTTTTTATATGTCTGTTGACAAAAACCTTCTAAGACAAATCTAAGAGATTCACTCTGATTAAAAGTTGGAATAACAACACTAGCTAACATTTTTTACGCTCCTTTTTTGCAGATAATTAGACCTAAAAGATCTTTGACTTGAATAAAGTTCTCTGGAATTAACTCATCATCCTCAAAAGCAATGTCTAATCTTTCTTCCAACAAAACAATCATTTCTAAAATCTTAATAGAATCAAATCCTAAGTTTTGTAATAATTCGTTTTCATCTCTTCCGAAGTCAAAACTCAATTCTTCAACTATTTCAAAAAAAGTTTCTTTCATTTAAAACTCCTCCTTTTGAATCATATCTTTTTTTATCGAAGTCAAAAATCAACTTCCTGTACTGGTATAATACTTCAAACCAAAGTTCCAAAATAAAACTGCTATACTAAAGAACAGAATACATACTACCGGTGAAAGATAAATGATACTATTACCAAAAGAAAATAATAGATTTTCTTTATGATCAATAAAGATTTGTGCTGGATAGAAGTTAACAAAAGCAAATGGAATAATAAAAGTTAATAAAATTTGAATTGCTACATTGTAAATGCTTAGTGGATATGGGTAAAACAAATGATTAAATTTACTGATAATACTTCTTAAAGAATTAACTTTTAACACCCAAAATGCAAAAGTTGCAACGATTAAAAAAATCGATACCATTATAAAAGTTCCACAGATACTGGCCATGGTTATAATAATCCAATCTGATAAACTTAAATAATTACTCAAACCAAAAATGACAAATCCGCAAATCCCTGCGAGCAAATCACCAAATCCAGAAATCCCAAGGTTACTGGCAAATAATTGTAAAAGAGTACTGGCAGGTCTAATTAAATATCGATCCAGATTACCCAAACGAATAATATTATCTATATTCCAAACCTGTCCAAAAAACATGGAAAACAGACCAAAAGAAACCCTCCAGATAGATATTAATAAGATCAATTCTCCAAAACTCCATCCACTAATATTGTCAAACTTTTCAACAATAATCCATGCATTTAAAATTGGAATAGCTCCCACCAGAAATATCGAAAGTATCCCAATAAAAAAGTTTACCGGATACATTGTTCTTGATTTAAGATTTGCTAGTTGTAATTGGAAATAAAGTTTCATTATTTAACCTCCATTTACTATTAGTTTGTTTTGAAAACGATAATAAATTAACAATACTATAGTAGATATCACAGCAATCCAAATCAATTGAAAACTAAGATCCTGAACTATATTGACTTTTCCTAGTGCAAATCTGAGTGGAATATCATATATTCCTTTAAATGGTAACACATTCAGAAAAGCGCGTAATTTTTCTGGCATAAACCAGAGAGGAACAATACTACCAGAAGCAAAGGTTATCAAACTAAATTTGATCCACTCAAATCCCCAAGATTCAACAAAGATAAAAGCCATCATACCAGTGAAAAAATCAAGAAGAAAAATCAGGATAAATCCTAAAGTAAAACTGAGTAAGAAAAGTAACCAATCTACAATATTTAAATTTAATTGAATATTAAAAATAATTTTACTAATAAATAACACAGGAATACCAATCTTAATTAGTTTTGATATAAATATACCTGTACAGTCAGAAAACATATAATATGGAAATTCAACAGGTTTCTGCAGTATAGTTGTCACAGATCCACTTTTTATATGTCTCTGAATTTCCCAAACGATCTGTGTATAATATGAAGAAGTAAAAATCGAACTTAAAGTCGCATATTTCATCATTTCTTTAAGGGTAGTACCATCAACAACTTGATTATGAGCATACAGAGCAGACCACAGACTATTTATTGCTATGACCATTAAAAAAGCTCCTATCACCCCACTTACAGCATCAAAAACATAAGCAAATTCTTTTTTTAATGAAATTTGAATCTGGCGAAAAAAATACATTTTTTTATATGCCTCCTGATATTTTTTTAACTAAGAATATTTGAGAGTAATTGATAGCAATAGTTTTGGTTATTAAAAATTCTTTTGATTATTTTCCATTTTGATATAATAGTAACTAAATCTCTCAGTTTACTCATTTGAAAAATTAGGTGTAAATTGGATAGGTCAAGATCAAATACCTCAGAACCATTTTCGATATATCCCTGAATGATCTGGTCATAGATTTTTTTATTAAACAATTGATTATAGTATCTTTGAGACAAATCATATGTTATGTTAATAATATCTTCATAAATAATGCTATAATTTGCATTACTAAAATCAATAAACCCATTTACTTGCTTATCTTTAAACATAATATTCTTACAATGAAGATCACCATGAATGTATATGTTAGGTTGATAACCCTTTTCCCTAAAGGTCTCCAAAATATTTAACAATTCTTTAAAACTATTCACAAATAAACTCTCAAAATTAGATTTCACTTGCTGCTTTTCGATCAGCAGGTAAAACTCATGTAATGTCTTTGAAATAATCTCTTCTTCGAAAATACTTAAATAATAACAATTTTCTAGACCTATATCAGTAACCGTTAAGGACTGTAAGCTCTGATGAATTAAAGCAAGTTCTTTCCCTAGTTGTTGGAATGTATCGGAATGATCTTCAACTTCATGATTACCTTCCTGATATTTGTAAACCATATATTTATTATTTTTGTGTTCAAAAAAATATTCTCCAAATATATTGCAATAAAGCCTAGGTACTTTACTGTTTTTCTCATTTAGATGCCGCATTAAACTAATTTCAAACCTAATATGTTCAACTCGAAATGTAGATGGACACTTCTTAAGAAAGTACTTACACCCTTGATCATCCATGATAATATGGTTCTTTTCAAAAAAGGCTTCTCCCAATCGTCTAACTTCTTTAACCTTCAAATTGTAGTTTTGCTCTATTATTTTTTCGATCATAGTATCCCCTCAGTATATAAAAACCTTTGAATCTTTCCGTTGAAGTTTTGTTTAAAATCTTCAACTATTTCTATCTTTTTCGGTACTTTATAATCGGACAATTCTTTTAAACAATATTTCTTAATATCTGTTTCTGTTAAAGAGTGATCCTTTAAAACTATAAGAGCTTTTACAATTTCACCAGAATCTTCAGTTAATTCAGGAACAACAAGTGTCTGCTCTATTCCCTGGTGGGACAGTAAACACTGTTCAATCTCTTCAGGATAAATATTCTGACCTCCACTAATAATAATATTTTTCTTACGTCCCACAATATAAAGAAATCCTTCGTCATCCATATACCCCAAATCTCCACTTTTCAGCCAACCTTCATTCATTGTTTTATGAGTTAATTCAGGCATATTATAATATCCTAACATCAGAGAAGGACTATTAATTAGTACTTCTCCAATCTCCCCATTTTTTAATATTTCATCTTTTTCATTAATAATCAGTACCTTAACATCTGACAACAAAGATCCTACAGAATCAATCTTTCTTAAATAATCTTTTCCTCTCAGAGAAGAAACCCGTGGTCCAGCTTCACTCAAACCATAAGTATGAATAATCTCTACTCCGGGAAATTTTTCATAAATGGTTTTCTTTAATTTTTGGTCAGCCCGTTCCCCCCCAAAAAATATCTTCTTTAATCCGGGCAAAGTTACAGAAGAATCTTTATAATTGCAAATCTGTCGCATTAAGGTTGGTGTAGCATTAAATTGTGTAGGCTGAAACCGCTTAATCTCATCAATGATTCTATTGGAGAAAATCAATTCAGGCATAATATGTAGTCTTCCGCACAACATTATATTTGCTATTAACTGTGTATTTTGAGAATAAGAGAAATATAATGGTAAACAGTTTAGAAAAATTTCATTACCATATTCAAGCTCAGTATGTTTTATGTGACCCAATACATTTGCAATAATTCCTTTATGACTTAAGACCACACGTTTTGGTTTACCACTACTCGTACCAGAAGATGACATCAAACACGCCACTTCTTCCCCTAACATTATTGATGTGGGATTAGAATTTTGTTTAAAATAATCAAAATTCCCATAAAGATCGAAATATATTATATCAATACCATTCTTAGAAAACTCATCTTTATCAATTAATTTAGAGGTGACTTTGTCAATAATTAAGTAAGATATCCCCATATTCATTAATTCATTAAGTAACTCATGATTTTTTATTCTGGGAGAAAAAGGTGCTACAATAGATCCCGTTTTCAAAATACTGAAATATGTTATCACATATTCGAATGAATTATATAAATATATCCCAACAATCTTTCCATTCTTAATTCCTAAACTATTTAGATAAATCGAAAAAGTTTCACAAGATTGAAACCACTCACGGTATGTCATTTCATTTTTACTTACACTTAGCCCTACTTTTTCTGGAACATTCTTGGCAGCATCTGTTAGTAAATCTTCCAATCGTTTTAATGATTTAAGCACTAAATTCCCTCCACTTCTAAATATAACTAAATACTTTTTAGGTTCATTTTCTGATCCAGCTTGATATGAATTGGTTGCAAATCATAATTTCAATACTTATTTTAGCTCATAATTTAAAAAAGCAGAAAAATATCATCGAATTTATCATTATTATAAATCGTTCTTCTTATAGTATAATATTTAATCCTTTAGATTTATTTATTAGTTATTTAGGTAAAAAGTACATAATTGTTATTCGTCAATTTACGTTAATATTCCTTCTTTTTTCTTAAATAAAGAAAAAATATTCACTGTAAGGTAAAGCAACTCACACATACGAACGAATCCCTTAGCTATTATCCTTTTTCAATTGAATTTCGATCGCCAAATAACACTTAAATTCTAACTTCATCCTCGACTATATTTTCTATTTTTTCGTCCTGAATAGGCGTGACAGGCGTCAGTACTGTGAGTGAAACATTACCATACTTGTCCTCCACGCGCCTCACGACAGCTTGATTAGGGTTTATATTAACCTGATTTTCTGCCTGCACACTCCTCATCTTTCACTTTTTCTTTCAAGTAGAAAGTATAGTAAAAATATTAGAAATTTTTAAATAAATTGTAATTAACATAAGTAGAATATTGAATTAACTAGCTATGACTGTTATAACGATAAATGTGAACTATTATTTTTGGGGACAAAATTATGACCATAAAATTAACAAGGAATCTATTACTACTTTGACACAAAAGCTCAAATCTCAACTTAAAAAGAACTTTGAGGAGGAAATATGTTAAAAAGGATATTTTGTTTATTGGTGGTTATAATAATGACTATTGCTTTTACTTCTGTTGGTTTTGCAGACCCACCTCCAACCCCTGTTGGTGAAAGTTGTAGTGCTAATGTTGTAGTCACTACTCCATTTCCTACACCTGGAGGAGAATAAACCAGTACGTATAGATTTTTTTAAAAAAAAGTCAAAATAAAAGACTCCAATCATGGAGTCTTTTATTTTTATAGGGATTTATCAACTGCGAAAGTTGAGTTATCATCCCTCGTTAAAATTAACATTTATATAAATGCCGAAAAGCTTGATATCATCTATTTCTTCCTCAAAGGATACCTCAAGGTCATTCTTTGGGTGCACTTTAGTGAATATGACTAAATAGGCCTCTTTTAAGCCTTCTGATTTGGCATATCTTACTGCTTGTTTTTTCGCCTCATTAACCTGGAATGGATTTAAGTAATTTTTAACCTCAATCACATACCTTTGATCCTTATACTTTAACCAAAGATCAACTTTACCATTACCTGTTGGAAATTCAGCAACACATATTCCGTTTACAACATCCATAAAATTACTCAAATATGAATCAAGAGAATAATGATAAACCGCTTCAACTTTAGAACCATCTTTTCGTTCTTTTGCATATTCAAAAGCTTTTTTACCACGTCGATTTACATAGCTTTGATAGTTCTTTAAGATGTTTTGGATGTTTAATCGTTGATTATCAAGAAAAACACTTACATCAATATCAATCGGAAAATAATATGTTTCTTCTCCAGTTCTTACTGGTTTAAATTTATTGTATAATTTTTTCTGATATAATGGGCAAGTAAAACGAACATATGAGCGAATATTATCTCCATCAATTATTTGTTCTGGCTCGATTATTCCGTTTACAATAAAATATTCCTGCCATTCTTCATCCACGTTATATGGAGTTTTTTTACTGGTATCAAAAAGCTGAAGTAATTGATCTTTGTAGTTACTGGCTTTGTTCATAATATTACGTGTATTCTTATCAATTAATTGAAAAATAAAGAAATTATACATTTTGTTAAAATCATTTATCTTAATATCGCAGTCCAATCCTGGGTTAAAATCTTCAACTAAATATTTACATAAAGCATTTGTTAATCCTGGCTGTCCTTTTGTCTCATAAAAAATTCTTTCTTTCACTTCTTTAACAAATCTCTGATTTTTCGCCTCTTCATATTGCCCAATTAAATCAAATACTTCTTTTTTAGTAAACTTCTCTAAATTGATTATATCATTTGTATTAAAAGGAGAAGCATGATCTAGATTAATTCCAGTAATATTTTGAATACCAACTAAAATTAATGAGTGCAGATTAAATTCACGATCCCTTTCAATATATATCTTTCGAAAACTATGCAATAAATTTCCGATATAATCTTCTTTGATAGCATCAAACTCATCAATTATAAGAACAAACTTCTTATCTATTTTCTCTGCAAGATATCGATTAAAGTTGATAAATCCCAAATGATTATGAAATACTGGATAATCTATTTCAAACCCTTTATTTTTCAAAGAAATACACAATTCTTGATGGAAAGCTTCATAGAATTGGTTTTCCGAAAGTCCTATCATTCCTTCAAATGAAATTCTTATAACTATGTAATCTGAATCTAATTTTCTTTCAATATCTTTCACAAAAGTAGTTTTTCCCATCTGGCGAGGGGCAAATAGCGTAAAATAGCATCCTAAATACATATCCTTGCTGGGTAGATATTGCCCTTTTATCTGCCTGATTACTTCATTTAATTTTTCTTCTCGTTTAATGTAAAAATGGATTTCAGGTTCAATTGGCCCAGAAGTGTTAAAACACCGCATCTTTACCCCTCCTTTATTGTTAACCTTTTTTGCAAAGCCTTCTTTAAATGAAAGCATTCTTTTAGGTCTGTTCATACTGGCTTCGAGCTGCTTTTAAAGCAATCACATCTTGATAAGCCTGATCAAAAAAATCATCAGGCCAATCTGGTATTTCACCAAATTCATTTATATCTAATCTTTCAATCTCACTAGGATCATCTGAATTTACTCCACTCTTAACATAATAAATAGCAACATCATCTGGAGAAATCTTTCTCTCCGCAATCCTTCTTCTCAATCGTAAAATCATATTTCTACTATGTGTTTCAATAATAAAACGATTTTGTTTATCCAATTGATACCCCTCAATGAATAAATCAGCCAAACTGGATTGAGCAGATGGATGTAGATGAATTTCAGGTTGTTCGATGATATGAAGTTTAGTTACTGGTTCTGAATTAAATTCCTCTATTTCTTTTTGCATATAACTTTGGATCAATATAGGCAAAACTTGAGAAATACCAAAGCCCACATCCAGTAAGTTACTTACTCGACCTGTTACCAAATTTTTTACCAATATTTTAAACATATTTCCATTAAACAAATTAACATCTATTTCAACGTGCATATTTGTACCTAGCCAGTTATTAATCTTTTCAAAAAAGAGCTTATCTTCCTGCAAATACTTAGAAGCAAGAATATATGGAGCAGCACTCCCATCTTTTCCAACACTAATATACTCTCCTTCTTTTAATCTATAATCACGTAAAGGCATTGTTCTAAATGGACCAATATATATAAGTTCACTTAAAACTCTTCTTAAATTCTTTTGAATCTCTTCTACTATAAGCATATCTGAACGCAGGTATTCACCAATTAAATCTTTCGAGAAAATAAAATGCATAATAATATTGTCAAAATTTATAAAAAAGTTATTAAACTTCATTTCACGCTCAGTCTTTTTAAAACCATATCCATTCAGTAGATACCTATTTTCTCCCAAAAACTCAGCTTTTAAAATTTTCTCTTTCCCAATAGATAATATAAACTCACTTATATATAATTGTCTAAGATTATCTTTTACCATATTTTTTGCTTTAACTGTTAAAGTAGCAGGATAACCTTTCTCAAAATAATCCAACAAATCTAAACCTGTATTTGTTAAATCCTTAAACAATAGTTGATCAATAGCTTGAATTAAATTATCCGTATTCAAATCAATCGAAAATGAAATTGGCAAATTCATATCATGATTAAACACCACATCATCAAAATTCCCATAATCGACACTACTCCCATCAAAAATCAATGGACCAGAAAAATTATTCTGAAAACTCTGTTGCAAAACAAGAGGGAACCGGATTAAACTACTCTTCCCAGAACTATTTCGTCCAATAAAAACAGTAATAGGTCGAATTTCAATTTGACCCGAGTCTTGAAAACTTTTGATATTTTGAATTCTAAAACCTTCCATATCAAATCCCCCTTAGTTTCACAAACAAAAATCATCTCTATACATTATTAACGCAATATCATAATCTTAAACAATTAACGTTCAACTATAAACATTTTCAAAAAATAACTATATTAAACCTCTTCGACATTTCACATTTATTCCCTGCATATCTAATTACTCTACCTTAAAATAAAATAATCGCCTGCAGATCAACTCCACAGGCGATTAAATAGACTATCTATTTCCCACAACACTTCTTATACTTCTTCCCACTACCACAAGGACAAGGCTCATTGCGTCCTATCTTTTCCCCTTTAACGACCGGTTCTTGCTTAACCTCTTCATCACCACCAGCGTTAGTATGCATCTTACGATTAGGCTGCTTAAGAGCCATATTTGTCGTATCGCTATTACCAGAAAGATGAGTAATCTTCCGCTCTTTAGCCTGAGTTTCACCTGAAACCACTTTTACATGGAATAAAGTCTTAACAAGATCAGACCGAATACTTTCAGTCATACTCTTAAATATCTCAAAAGACTCAAACTTATATTCAGTCAAAGGATCTCGCTGACCAATTGCTCTAAGACCAATTCCTTGGCGAAGTTCATCCATCATATCCAGATGATCCATCCATTTTCTATCTATAATCGTCAGAGCAATCTGCTTTTCTAACCCACGCATTATTTCAGTGGTTAGAGTACTTTCACGTCTATCATAAAAATCTTTCAGCAAGTTCCACAAATCACCACGGATTTCTTCCGCATCTTTTCCGCGTAATTCCTCAGGGTTGACAAGATTCTTTTCAGCAAAAACCTGTTCAGTAAAAGTAGCTAAACCATTTAAATCCCACTCATCAGGATGCAGATCTTTTGGCAGATAGAGTTCTACCATATCATCCAACATTTTTTCCATCATACCTAAAAACTCATCTTTATTATCATTCTTCATCAACATTTGACGACGTTGTTTATAAATAATTCCTCTTTGTTTATTCAATACATCATCATATTCTAAGACATATTTACGAATTTCGAAGTTTCGACCCTCGACCCGTTTTTGAGCTCGTTCTATTGATTTAGTGATCAAACCATGCTCAATCGGCATATCCTCTTCAAGACCTAACTTATCCATAATAGCGAAAATATTATCTGCACCAAATAAACGCATCAAATCATCTTCTAAGGATATAAAGAATTGCGAAGAACCTGGATCTCCCTGACGACCAGCACGACCTCTTAACTGGTTATCAATTCGACGACTTTCATGCCTTTCTGTACCAATGATATGCAGGCCGCCTACTTCCTTAACACCCTCCCCTAAAACTATATCCGTACCACGTCCAGCCATGTTAGTAGCAATGGTAACCATACCTTTTTGACCAGCATTCGTAATAATTTCAGCTTCTTGTGCATGATATTTAGCATTAAGTACCTGATGTTTAATTCCGTGTTTTTTAAGCATCAAGCTTAATTCTTCTGACTTTTCTATAGAAATGGTACCAACCAATATAGGTTGACCATTTTCATGGCGCTCAACGATCTCCTTAACTACTGCTTTAAACTTGCCAGCTTCAGATTTGTAAATCACATCTGCCACATCATTACGAACCATCGGTTTATTCGTAGGTACTACTATTACTGGCAATTTGTATATTTTCACAAATTCTTCTTCTTCTGTTTCGGCAGTACCGGTCATTCCTGCCAATTTATTATACATTCTAAATAGATTTTGATAAGTTATACTTGCAATGGTCTGGCTCTCATGTTCAATCTTAACTCGTTCTTTGGCTTCGATAGACTGATGTAAACCTTCACTGTAACGACGACCAGGCATAATCCGCCCTGTAAATTGATCAACAATATGTACCTGCCCATCAGTCACAACATAATCCTTATCCCGCTTCATTAAAATATGGGCTCTTAAAGCCTGATTTAAATGATGGTTAAGATTAACATGCTCATTGTCATAAAGATTTCCTACACCTAATGTCTTTTCAACTTTATGAATTCCATCTTCAGTTGGTACAACTGAATTAGATTTTTCATCTACAGTATAATCTTCATCACGCACCAATCTAGGAACAATTTTTGCAAACCGATTGTACATTTCAGGTGATTCTTCAGCTTGACCTGAAATAATAAGTGGTGTTCTAGCCTCGTCAATGAGAATACTATCAACCTCATCAATGATTGCATAATTTAATTCCCTTTGAACAAGATGATTTGGGGTCATAGCCATATTGTCCCGTAAGTAGTCAAAACCAAACTCATTATTAGTACCATAGGTTATATCAGCACTATAAGCTATTTGGCGTTGATCAGGTGTCATTCCATTTAAGATTACACCAACAGTCAAACCTAAAAATTCATAGATTTTACCCATCCACTCAGAGTCACGTTTAGCAAGATAATCATTTACAGTGATCAAATGAACTCCTTTTCCAGTCAAAGCATTAAGATAAGTTGGTAATGTCGCAACAAGTGTCTTACCTTCACCAGTCTTCATCTCTGCAATCTTACCCTGATGGAGGACAACTCCCCCCAATAACTGAACATCATAATGGCGGAATTTCTCAGGAGTAGCTCTTTGAGCGGCTTCTCGCACGACAGCAAATGCTTCAGGCAAAAGATCATCCAGAGTTTCACCCTGATTTAACCGTCCTCGAAACTCATCTGTTTTAGCTCTTAACTCAGCATCAGTCAACACTTTTATCTGTGGTTCAAGTGCATTTATTTGATTGACGGTCGGCTGGAACTTTTCTAATTCAACTTCATTTGAATCACGGAACAAATTTCTAATATACTTTAACATTCAAATCACTCCTTCTCATTTAATCCAAAGATCATAATATGATAACAAAATCGCGCCAAGTATAACTGGATGACTGGCAAGATGACCTACTCCCAAAATTTCTAAAACAAATACGATAGCCAATATATGAAAAAAAAAGATTATTAAAGTTTGTTTTTTAAGAATGGAGATCAAATTTTTTCACTTCCTTTCCTTATTTTTTCTATTCTCGAAAGAAAACCAAACTCCTTGCAGGATTCAATAAATTTTTCTCGAAAGATGTAAGAATGTAAATTAAGAAGCCAAATGGAGGGTTATAATATGAATTTTACTATAGAAAACATCATCATCTTTCTTTCAGCATCATACATAACAGTTCGTGTTAGTCTAGAAGTTTATTATATCGCTAAAAAGAAATATATTCAAGATTATCTTCCGCTAAAAAAAGCCAGAAAATACCGTCAAAATAAAGAGATTTATCATTATCATCTCTTTCATTATTCCCAAAAGATGATCAATGCACAGAATTTTAAACGCGCAGAAAAATATCTCAATGAAATACTAACTGAAAATCCTGACTATCCTCTAGCGAACTACATGATAGGGATTACTTTAATAGAACAGAAGCAATTTTCAAAATCTAAAGATCATTTCCAAAAAGAAATTGAAATTTCTCCTGACCATTCCCTTGCTTATTTTTTCTTAAGCAAAAGTTATACCAAACTTAAGGATTACATAAAAGCCCTTGAATCTTTGAAACGATCTTTAGAGATAAACCCCTATTATTATCAAGGCTATCTATTAGGGCTAGAAATCTTTTCTCATTTAAAAGTTGAACCAAAAACAGAATTGGAATTCTATCAAGGAGCACTGAAATTTCAATGCATAACATCACCTATCTGGATTCGTATAAAAGAGCTAGAAGAAACATTTCTTTCACCTGAAGAAATAATTGAAAGAAAAAAGTTTTACGATTCATTAGAAGAAAATTGGCAAAAAGCTATGAAACAAAAAAACAAAATACTGCGTGCCATAGCTGAGCAACGTTTTTTTCAAGCAGAAAATCTACTCATTGATACGATCAGATATAATCCTCATGATAATCAATTATATCTGATATATAATCAAGTTCTACTAACACAAAAAAAATTCCCTCAGGTTTTAGATTTTTATGTAAACCATATGCAGAGAATTAACCCTGATCCTTTTGGTTCTTATCTTAGATTAACCGATTATCTAGTCTATAATAAAAAGCATAAAGAGGCACTAGAGATCATGTTAGAAATTTTTCATAAATACCCTAGCACTAAATTTCTCCATTACCCACTCTCTATGCTTTATAATTGGTTAGAGCAACCTGAAAAGGTAATCCATCATCTTCAAAAAGCAATTTATTTTGATAAATCGGTCAAGGAATTGGCGAAAAAGAATCCGGATTTCGAAAAGCTTAAAGTAAGAGAAGATTTTAAAAAGTTAATTATTTAGGAAGAATAAGTATTAGAAAAGAACAGAGATCTAGTCAAATCTCTGTTCTTTTTATAAAAATCATTATCTGTAACAAGGATTGTATCTTCAGTCTTTGCTCCCTTATCCTAAATATCCATCTGGATGATTTTTATGCCAATTCCAAGCAGTTTCAATTATTTTCTTTAATTCTGGATATTCAGGTTTCCAATCCAATTCTTTTTTAATCTTATCTGAACTTGCAATCAAAATAGCAGGATCACCTGTGCGTCTTGGATGCTCTAGTGCAGGAATCGGCTTTCCGACCACTTGGCTTGCTGTTTCAATAACTTCACGAACAGAAAAACCAACTCCATTTCCGAGATTATAGATCTTACTATCAAAACCATCAAACAATTTTTCAATTGCCAAAATATGAGCAGTAGCAAGATCATTTACATGAATATAATCTCTGATGCAAGTTCCATCAGGTGTATTATAATCTGTTCCGAAAATTGCTAGATTTTCACGGAGTCCTAATACTTTCTGTAAAACTATTGGAATCAAATGACTTTCTGGATTATGATCCTCTCCAATCCTTCCACTAATATCTGCACCTGCAGCGTTAAAATAGCGTAAACAAATGTGCTTAATTCCATATGCTTTCTCATAATCTACTAACATATCTTCGAAATGAAGTTTTGTCTTACCATATACATTAGTCGGTCTAGTTGGATGGTCTTCTGTTATTGGAATCTCTTCCGGTTCACCATATACCGCAGCTGTAGATGAAAAAACTATATAACGAGTACTATGCTCGCGCATAACTTCCAAAAGATTATAACCATTAAGCACATTATTATAGTAATATTTTGAAGGGTTTTCCATCGATTCTCCCACTAGGCTATCCGCAGCTAAATGAATAACTCCTTCAATTTGATGTTCAGCAAAAATTTCACTCAATTTTTGACGATCAGCTAAATCACCCTCAATAAACTTGCCACCAATTAGTGCATCCTGATGACCTTTTTGCAGATTATCAAGCACCACAATCTCATACTCAGTACCTAATAAAGCATTAACTACATGACTACCAATATAACCTGCTCCGCCTGTTACAAGTATTTTCATTATATATTCCTCCTGCTATTCAATGTCTTATTATCATTCACCATTACTATATTTACTAATAATTCATGCACCATAATGAAAGAATAACTCGCGTAAAAAATAACTATTCTTCTTCCCATCCAAGAACTCTTTCTACAGCCTTCTTCCAACCATGGTATAACTTTATCCGCTTATCCTCTTGCATTTTTGGTATAAAAGTTTTATCCAGATGCATCAATCCTCTAATTTCATCTCTATCTTTCCAAAAGCCAACTGCTAAGCCTGCAAGATAAGCAACACCCATTGCAGTAGTTTCCACAATCTGGGGTCTACTCACTTGAGTATTCAAAATATCTGCTTGAAACTGTATTAAAAAGTTATTTGCAGATGCTCCTCCATCTACTTTTAACTCTTGAAGTTTAATTCCACTATCATTTTGCATAGCCTCTAAAAGGTCTCGACTCTGATAAGCCATTGCTTCCAAAGCAGCTCTAGTAATATGAGTTTTCCCACTACCCCGTGTCAAACCCATAATTCCACCTCTGGCATACATATCCCAATAAGGAGCACCCAATCCAGTGAAAGCAGGGACAAAATAAACTCCATCTGTATCATCTACTTGAGTTGCTAACATCTCTGAATCAGCCGAGTCCTTAAAAAACTCAAGTCCATCTCGTAACCATTGAATTGCCGCTCCAGCAATAAAAACACTTCCTTCTAGAGCATACTCTATCTTACCATCAATTCCCCATGCAATAGTAGTTAATAATCCATTCGTAGAATAAACTGGCTCTTCACCAACGTTCATCAACATAAAGCATCCAGTTCCATATGTATTTTTAACCATACCTCTTTCAAAACATCCCTGTCCAAAGGTAGCAGCCTGCTGATCACCTGCGATACCACTAATTGGGATTGCAACGTCAAAAATACTGATTTCAGTATCTCCATAGTAATAGCTAGAAGGCTTTACATCTGGTAAAATTTCTGCTGGAATGTCCAAAATCTCTAAAATTTCTTCATCCCAACAAAGATCGTTAATATTATATAATAAAGTTCTAGCTGCATTAGAGTAATCTGTAACATGAATATTTTCGCCGGTCAAATTCCAAATCAACCATGTGTCAATTGTACCAAAGAGTATTTGACCTGCTTTTGCTCTATCTCTTGCACCTTCAACATTATCCAAAATCCATTTCACTTTAGTTCCTGAAAAATAAGCATCCAGAACAAGACCTGTTTTTTGAGTAAACTTATCAGACAATCCGGCCATTTTCAACTCTTCACAGATTGGAGCTGTTCTACGACATTGCCAAACAATAGCATTATATATTGGTTTTCCAGTCTCGCGGTCCCAAAGAATTGTAGTTTCTCGCTGATTAGTAATTCCGATAGAAACAATTTCAGTTGCTGTTATCTTAGCTGATGCTATAGCTTCTTTTGCAACTTTTAAAGTAACATTCCAAATCTCCATCGGATCATGTTCAACCCACCCTGATTTCGGATAAATCTGCGTAAATTCACTATATGCTTTTGAAATTACCACACCTGCCCAATCTACCATTAAAACCGTTGACCCAGTAGTCCCTTGATCAA
Organism: Halanaerobiales bacterium; assembly: GCA_030627905.1. Taxonomy (GTDB): domain Bacteria; phylum Bacillota; class Halanaerobiia; order DY22613; family DY22613; genus JAGMES01. The sequence continues at coordinate 2,302 of DAOVRZ010000042.1, read as the reverse complement.
TAGTTAAAATATATCCTTTATTCACTAGATTTACCTCCACCTCAAACTTTTTAAAACATTGAAAGCCCTAATTCCTTCGATACCTCTTCCAAAACCTTTATGCCTGCAATACTATTTCCCTTTTCATCTAAAGCAGGGCCAGCAACCCCAATCCCCACCTTACCAGGCACAGCAGCCACAATCCCTCCACCTACACCACTTTTCGCAGGAATTCCTACATCAATCGCAAATTCTCCAGAAGAATTATACATCCCACAAGTAACCATGAAAGTTTTAATAATCCTGGCAACACGAGGGTTTATCAGTTCTTCCCCCGTATCAAGTGACCTGCCTTCATTGGCAAATACCGCACCAATACGTGCAAGATCAGACACAGTAAGAAGTATAGCACATTGTCGAAAATATAGGTCTAAAATTTCTTCAACCTCACCCTGAATAACTCCGTCATTTAACATAAAATATGTCAACGCTCTATTCCTATGGCCTGTTCTTTTTTCAGAAAGATATACTTTTTCACAGTACAAAATCTTCTCTTTTCCAGTCATCCTATAAATTAAATCCGTAATTTTTTTAAAACGTTCCTCTACATTTTTTCCTCTAATCAAAGAAGAAATAGCAATAGCTCCTGCATTGATCATGGGATTTAAAGGACGGGCTGGTTGAAGAGTCTCTAGTTTTATAATAGAGTTAAAAGGATCACCAGTTGGTTCTTTACCTACTACACTAAATACTTTTTCTTCTCCCTCTTCCATCAAAGCTATCGCAAGAGTTATAATTTTAGAAATACTCTGAATAGTAAATTCATAATCAATATCCCCAGAAGTAATCAAATTACCTTCTAAATCTACAAGTGCAGCGCCAAGAATATTTGGATCGGCTTTTTTAAGTTCAGGGATATATGAGGCTACCTGACCTCTCTTAGTCCAGGCTTTTTTATCCACAACAATCTGATTAAGTTTATGCTGGAAATCTTTGAGCAAGAGCATTCACCCTTTCTTAAATTAAATCGCAATACACTATTAAATCATTTGACATATACTTTAAATCTCCTACTAGCTAGTAATGAAAATTTTTATTTAACGACATTTCAGAAGGTGAATTCCCCCTTATCTATAGGTAGAAGTAAAAGTCTTACAATAATTTAAAAACTTCAGTAAGAGTTCAAACTCCTTCTGAAGTCGTTAAACTTAAGAAATAATAACGTAGTTATTATTTCGACTTTAACGACATTTCAGAAGATGAAATCCTCCTTATCTATAGATAGGGGTGCAATATCAGAATTAGTTTTAGGATTATAATATACTTAGATTTTTACAATATTTGTGTTTTTAAAATCAATTTAGAAAGGAGGACATTTACTATATTTTCAAGACAATTGACAATGAGATAAAAAATAAGGAGGTTTTAAAATAAAAAAACAGTTTATTTTAAAGTTAAGTCTAGTTAGTACCCTACTCTGTTTATTCTTAGTGACAGGTATTGCTAGTGCCACTTGGGACTGGACCGATGATTATGCCTATACTGATTGGGATAATAATCCAATTCCCGCACCATGGTTGGCAAAACACCATTGTGGTGTTGATTTAACAGATTCTTATAGATGTCCTGCAAGTGATGACTGGCATTTATATGTTAAACGTTTTACACAGGATGATTGGTACTCTTCTAGTGGGGTAATCAAAGAAGAACCTACACCTCGTTCCACAATTCAACAAAATTATCCATATTTTAAACTCTATAATAAAAATACTGGGATCAAAGATGGCTCAGATATTCCACATAATGTTGGGTTATTTCTCAATGAATGTGGTCCAATTTCATATTCTTATGCAGATAAAAATGAAGAACTAAATGAAGATAAAGTACTCATATTAAAAGCTATCTACAAAAAATGGTTTGTTTTCGATTATATGCTCTCATATGAACCTATTTTATCTACTAATCCTCCATCCAATATTTTTTTCGTAGTTGATCTTGGAGCAAAAGATGTTTCTGACATTAGTCTAAGTGGTGAGTTTGAATTTGACGCTAATTCTGTATTTAGTAACGGCACAAACACTAGCAAATCATTAATTGATACCATTTTTGGCTGTGCTGGTCAAATTTCAAAACAAATAAAAAATGTAGATAATAATCTTGAAATTTTACCCTTTTACACTCAAAAAAAATACATCAAAGGTTTCCAAAGTAGTCCCCTTTGATGTATGATGGAATTATTCCAAAAACCATCAAGAACATCTTATTACATCCGAATATAAATTTCAAGTCTTTTCATGAAGATTATCAAAAATTTTTAGATGGT